>JBFHVK010000049.1:0-12783 GCA_041589615.1 Gammaproteobacteria bacterium
CAGGCCAGCAGGTATTATTTGCATCGAACAAGATAGGCGAATCCTGCAACAAATATAATCGTTCGTATTTTAAAGAATAGCATACAGAGAATGTGCTGAATGGCGGATAACGGTTCGGCCTTTCTGCGGTTCATCGATATCGAATAAAAACAGCTGATGGTGCTTGCCAGTTCTTTCCAGGGTAACAGATTTTCCATCTCCGCCAGGAAGTTCTCTTGGCAAGTTTGTTTGCGCCTGGCCTGACCTTCGGCCTCAGAATAGCTTAATTGAGACATGTTCTGTACTCTGATATTTCATGTACTGATATGATGCGATAAACTGGGTTTTTTCAGAAGTTACCTTATGCTCAGTCGTATTTAGTTAGTATAGATCTGGGTATTATTGCTTAAAAAATGATAAAAAGTATAGTTTAAACTATATTTGTGATTATTTGATATTTCAAGAGAATAGCTAATTACGCTGAAAGTTTATATAAAGCATTGTTTGATAGCTAGGAACGCTTGTCTTATGCGTTAGTGCCAGAATAGCAGGTCGTGGTTTGCGAGTGTTAATGAAATAATGAAGATGTATGCTTCATCATTAATATATTTTAAGGCGATCTAAATGAATCAGGGTGTAGATCAGAGGGAAGGACATGTGTGGAATAGCTGGTTTTATTCAAAAGGAAATTGTCAGTAGTCGTAGTGAGCAAGTATTGAATGCCATGGCCGATCAAATAACACATCGTGGGCCGGACAGTAATGGCATCTGGTTTGATGAGAAAACTGGCATCGGACTTGCTCATCGTCGCTTGGCTATTCTCGATCTATCACCACGGGGTCATCAGCCGATGCAGTCCGCAAGTGGGCGTTATGTGATTGTTTTTAACGGAGAAATATACAATTACCAGAACCTTATGGATGAGCTCGTAAAACTTGGGCATCACTTCAAAGGTCACTCAGATACAGAAGTCATTTTGCAAGGCATCGAGCAATGGGGTCTAAAGGAAGCTGTGACCAAATGCACTGGTATGTTTGCTATTGCAATATGGGATAAGCAGGAACGACGGCTCTACCTTGTCAGGGATCGTTTGGGTGAGAAGCCACTCTATTTTGGAAATGTAGGTAAGGCTTTTGTGTTTGGCTCAGAACTAAAAGCATTAAAGCCGCACCCTGACTGGAAAGGTACGATTGACCACAGTGCACTGACATTGTATATGAAGCATGGTTATGTTCCTGCGCCGCATTCTATCTATAGAGGAATCAGAAAACTGACACCGGGCTCCATAGTCAGTGTCGATTATTCGAGTACTAGACCGGTCATCAATGAATCTTCCTACTGGCCGATGATGGATGTTGTACATCATAGTCAATCCCATCCATTGCATGTCACTGATGAGCATATGATTAGCTCTCTTGAAAAGATTTTACTAGAATCGGTAAAACAGCAGATGGTGGCCGATGTGCCCTTAGGGGCATTTCTATCAGGGGGTATTGATTCATCTACTATAGTGGCGCTGATGCAATCAATGTCAAGTCAGCCAGTTCGGACATTCTCTATTGGTTTTGATTATGAAGGCTACGATGAAGCAGGCTATGCACGGCAAATAGCTCAATATCTGGGAACCGATCATACTGAGTTATATATGACAGCTGAAGATGCGTTAAACGTTATTCCCAGGTTACCAGCTATTTATGATGAGCCATTTGCCGATTCGTCTCAAATCCCTACCTATCTAGTGTCCCAGCTGACACGGCAGCATGTCACCGTTAGTCTGTCTGGTGATGGTGGTGATGAGCTGTTTTGTGGATATACGCGCTATTTTATGGTGAATAATATCTGGCGTAAATTATCATTATTACCGCTTGCCATACGTCGTATTGTGGCAAACACGATAATAAAGACACCTGTCTCAAGACTTGATGCGTTATTTAAATGGCTTAATCCACTGTTTAATAAGTACAGCCAGGCTGGTCGAGTTGGAGATAAACTAAAAAAGTCCGCATATTTGCTTAATGCAGCCGATGCTGATGAATTCTACAGTTTATTCACCACAAACAGGGTTGATATGGATGGATTATTAAAGCCAGAATACTATCAGCAGGATTCAGATGAATTATTAGTGTCACAACACGGCTTATCATCCGATTGTATCATTTCAAATATGATGTACAGAGATACAATGCAGTATTTACCGGATGATATTCTGGTTAAAGTGGATAGGGCAAGCATGGCTAACAGTCTGGAGTCGAGAATTCCAATGCTGGATCATCGAGTACTGGAGTTTGCCTGGCGCTTACCACTCTCAGCAAAATATAGAAATGGGCAGGGGAAGTGGATATTACGTCAGGTTTTAAAAAAATATGTTCCTGAAAAATACTTTGAGCGACCAAAAATGGGGTTTGGTGTGCCAATGGATGACTGGTTATCTGGACCGCTGAGGGAATGGGGTGAGGACTTGCTGGATGAAAAGGAGCTATCACAACAAGGGATATTTGATGCAGGTGCAGTCAGAAAAAAGTGGTGCGAACACAGTGAGGGCCTAAGAAACTGGCGAAGTCAGTTGTGGAGTGTTCTGGTATTTCAGTCATGGCTTAAAAATCAATAAGTTGCATCCGACTCGAATATTAGTGGTTTAAGTGGATAATTTTTGATTAGATATATTGCCAATAAGTAATTCGCTTAACTAAGCAATACAAATAGTTTTTGGTGCGTTAGTGTTACTAAAAAACAGTATATTATTTCTACTGTTTATCTGAAATAAAGTGACAGTTATTAATAATATTCTATTCTATTCTACTTACCCGTTAGAAATGACGCAGAGTGTTAAGCAGATTTTCAAGAATATTCAGTTATTACGTATCACCCGTTTGGGTGATTGAATCAGTTTTAATTATATTTGATTTATAGTGCATATTGATTACACTAATATTTACATTAAATACATGGACATGAACTATTTAAGCTAGATCAATTTAGAAACATCTAATGTATGTTAATCTGGTGTGTAAAGTGGATAGAGCTGGTCGCTAATTAATGGAATGTTGAGCATTCATTAAATGACAAAGAATCTATCAAGGTAATAGGGACGTAAATGAAAGCCGCAATTGTACTATCTGGGCATACTATGGCGCTGGGTGTAGTGCGCGCACTTGGCACTATGGGTGTGCCTGTCATAATCATTCATTATGACGAGAAAGATACCGCTCAATTTTCCAGGTATATTAAGGCTAGTTTCAAGGCTCCTCATCCAGAAACACATGAATCAGAATTCATCAAAGTTTTGATTGAATGCACTAGAGATTGTAGTGACGGGGTTATCTTTCCAGTATCAGATGAAACCGTCGTAGCTGTCGCCCGTAACAGAGAAACCCTGAGTAAACATTTCAAAATAGCATGTCCAGAATGGGATATTGTTAGTCAGTATATTGATAAAAAACATACATATGCTTTGGCGGAAGCAAACGGTGTGCCAGCTCCTAAAACCATTATACCTGAATGCATAAAGGATGTAGAAGATTATGCTAAACAGGTTGATTTTCCATGCCTGGTTAAACCAAGTCAGAGTCATTTATTTTATGCTCATTTCAAATGTAAAATGTTTCCTGTTGAAACTTCTGAAGAAATGATATCGGTTTATAAACAGTCAACTGCTGCAGGTCTTGAAGTCATGTTACAGGAAATTATTCCTGGCGATGATGATACTGTGGTTAATTATAATGCTTATTTCTGGGATGGGAAACCGCTCGTGGAATTTACCGCTGAGCATGTCAGAAATGCACCACCCTGGTGGGGATCTCCTCGTGTGGCACTAAGTAACAATATACCGGAAGTCGTTAAGCCAGGTAGAAAGATACTTAAGTCGATGGGCTTTTATGGCTATGCCTGTACCGAATTTAAAAGAGATGCACGCGATGGTTTATACAAGCTAATGGAAGTTAATGGTCGACATAACCTGTCGACACTGTTATCTGTTCGATGTGGTATAAATTTTCCATGGCTTCAGTACAAACATTTAACTGATAACGAAGCACCAGTAGCGAAAAGCTTTAAGTGTGGTATTTACTGGATAGATATAACAAGGGACGTAGGATATAGCCTGAGATTTCTAACTCAGGAACGATATTCGCTGAAACAATATTTGCGTCCGTATATAAACCCGCATGTGTTTGCAATCTTTGATCTTAAGGATATAAAACCATTCTTGAGAAGATGCTTGTTTTTAATTAAGCAGGGAGTACATACGGCGTTCGCGTATTTTAAACCAGGAAAAATAGAGTTAAAGAGTGAAAACAAAGTAAGGGATCAGAAAAATTATTAAATAAATGCGCTTGTTCCATGTTAATTAAATGATGAATGAATTGTAGTTTTCGGAGTTGAAAATTATGATAAACAGAAAGTGGATTTCTTGTGACACCTGTGACTCAGATGACTTTAGTGAGTTATCTGTTGTGAGTGGATGGCGTATAGAGTATTGTGATAAATATTCAATGAGGCATTTGATTCCTGTGCCATTCTTTGAGCCATCTCAAAAGTTATCAAACCATTCAATGGGTATTCAATATACTCAATATAAACACGAACCTACCCAAAATTCTCTCGATTACGATAAAAAACAATTTCGACCTAATGATGGAATAATATCAGAGTTTACTGGGCACTGTATCACACCAGGTAAGTTACTTGATGTCGGTTACGGAGAAGATTTAGCAGTGAGTTCCACAGTAAAAACTGGTAAAGATAAATTAAAAGTTGATGTGTATAACATACAAATAGTAGAGAGTGAATTACAAGTGTTTATATAGAATGTGGTTAGTGATATGGGTAAAGGCAGTATGTTAGTTAGCTGGATTAGGTACGAAAAATAAGATTTAAATATCGAGAATATTAATTGATGAATTAATAGTGATGTGAGGCTCTAAGATGGTTTGTTATATGACAGATCTATCAGTTGTGAATCATGCTAGTTATGCTGACTTTCTCAAGGCTCAGGGAGAAAAAATGTATGATCTCGGAAGTATGCCCTGGATGAAATATCATGGCGTGCTTATGCCTGCGACTGCGATGCCTGTTTATTTTGATCTTAACTATGATGAGGCGCTTCAGGTAGTTAAAAAGTCGAACGCGATACTATTGCGTTATGCGACTGGACCTCAGCAATCACCAGGAAGCTGGTGGAATATGGTGTCTAGAAAATATGATTTTAATAGTGTTTCAGCAAGTACTCGCTCAAAAATTCGTAGAGGCTTAAAGCGCCTGAAGATTAGTCAGGTAAACGAGGGCTGGTTTTTTGAGCAGGCCTATGACTGTCATGTGGAGTGCTATAAACGCTATAAATTTGCACTACCTGATAACAGAAATACATTTGAATCTTTTCTCTTGTCTTTAAGAGATCAGCCGATATTTAATGTCTGGGGATGTAAAAAAAACAGCAAACTATTAGGTTATGTTATTTGTCTTGTTGAGAATAATGGTGTTTTTATGCATACCGTTGATATAACACCTGAAGGATTACAGGATTATGCTGCCTATGCAATGATACATACTATTCTTGAATATTATGTGAATGATAAAAATTTACCAGTTTCAAATGGTAGTCGATCTATTTCGCATGAAACAGAAATGCAGGACTTTTTACAAAAATTTAATTTTCAAAGAGAGTATTCTGAACTTCGAGTTGTTTATCGAACAGATATAAAGTTAATTGTTTGTTTTCTGTATCCTTTTAGAAGATTAATTAAATTCTTTAATGTAATCCCTTTTGTGCATAAGGTGTCTTCTATTTTATATCAGGAAGAAATAATTAGAGGGCAAGCAAGCAGGAGTGAAATCTTATGACCAGGGTGCAGAATATCATTAAGCGATGTTTTGATGTATGCCTTTCTGCAACAGGTATAGTGTTGTTTGGCTGGTTGATTTTTGCTTGTTGGTTGGTTTCTAGTCTGGATACAGGAATGAATGGATTTTTTTTACAGCAACGTGTCGGCAGAAAAGGAAAATTGTTTTACATAATAAAAATTCGAACAATGCGTTCAATTGATGGTGTGACTTCTGTTGTGACCGTACGAGGAGATCCGAGAATTACTCGCATTGGTGCGCTGATGCGTAAATTCAAACTGGATGAATTGCCACAGTTATTTAATGTTTTTTTAGGGCAAATGAGCTTTGTTGGGCCGCGACCTGATGTAGAGGCGTTTGCAAATTCTCTAAAAGGAGAGGATCGTATCATTCTATCTGTTCGCCCAGGCATTACAGGTCCGGCGACTCTAGTGTTTAGTAATGAGGAAGAGATTTTAGCTGAGTGTGAAGACCCTGAGCGTTACAACTCTGAAGTGATATTTGTAGAAAAGATTAAAATAAATCGTAGTTATATAGAAAATTACAGTTTCATTAGAGATGTTCTGTACATTATAGTTACACTTGTACCAGATTTGAGAAATTATGTTTTACCTGAAATAAATTCAATGCAAAATGTTTAATAAGTAATGGAAGATACTTATGTTGATACTTTAACGCGAAGTCAGGTTTTGAAAAAATATGAATACAGGGTGATAGTATAGATCACTAAGTATTACTACTGGATGCGACAACTAAAAAGTTGGAGGCATGGCTTTAATGCGATTAAATATTTATAGATATAAAAATCTATTAATAGTCAGACAAAAGGTACCTTTAAGAATATCGGAATTGTTTTATTTCTGCTAAATTACAAATGTAAACTAAATTAGTAATAATCAAATAAATAGTTGTGCATGCATGGCCTTGTTATTTTTGCATAGCTGCGTTTCTAGCATGGATGATTATTCTGAGGTTTCGGTTTTTAATAATATATGTAAGCTGAAGTTTCAGTTCTAATGTTCGGGTTCAGCCTAAATTGGTTTCCGTTTAGGTGAATTAAATGACTAAAACTCGTAAGTCAGGAATTTAATTGGAATCAAGATGGGACGCTGGCCATTTTATTCAGAAGACGAAATTGCTGCTGTATCTGAAGTGCTGCGCTCTGGTAAGGTGAACTACTGGACAGGCGAAGAAGGTCGTCATTTTGAAGCCGAGTTTGCCTCTGCCTGCGCTACGGAATATGCTATTGCCCTGGCAAATGGCACCGTTGCCCTTGAGCTTGCGCTTCGAGCGCTTGATATAGGGCCTGGTGACGAAGTGATTGTTCCTTGTCGTACGTTTATTGCAACCGCTAGCTGTGTCATTAGTTGTGGTGCAATACCTGTCTTCGCAGATATCGACCCTTATTCACAGAATCTAACCGTTGATACGATAAAGCAGGTTTTATCATCTAAAACAAAGGCGATTATTACTGTTCATCTCAGCGGTTGGCCATGTGATATGGACCCTATCCTAGAACTTGCATCAGCCTATAATCTTAAAGTCATTGAAGATTGTGCACAGGCTCACGGAGCAGTTTATAAAGGGCGGCCTGTGGGTTCGTTAGGTGATGTGGGCGCTTTTTCATTTTGTCAGGATAAAATTATCAGTACATGTGGTGAAGGTGGCATGCTTGTCACTGATAGCCAGGCAATCTGGGAAAAAGCCTGGTCTTTTAAAGATCACGGTAAGTCTTTTAATGCGGTTTATCGCACTGAGCATTCAGCTGGGTTTCGCTGGTTACACCAATCATTTGGTACCAACTGGCGGATGACTGAATTGCAGGCAGCTATCGGACGTTTGCAATTACAGAAATTACCGGAGTGGCATTTAAGACGAAACCAGAATGCAGCAACTTTGACTCACTGTTTTAAGGATTTGCAGGCACTAAGGGTACTGGAGCCTCCAGATTATATTCAACACGCATACTATAAGTATGATGTTTTTATAAGACCTGAGGCTTTAAAAAGTAACTGGAGCCGTGACCGAATTATGCTAGAAATTAATGAACAGGGTGTACCCTGTTTTACTGGGCCTTGTGCCGAGGTCTATCTGGAAGAGGCCTTTGACAGGTCTAATTTAAGACCGCCTGAGAGACTCCCTATGGCTAAAAAGCTAGGTGAAACTTCTCTGGCATTTTTATTACACCCTACATTGACAGATACTGAAATAGATACAACCTGCGATGTAGTTAAGAGTGTTTTACTATCATGTGTAAAGGAAAAGACTGCATAGTAGTAGATCTGTAAGTGCAAACAGAATTGTATTCACTGTGAGTATGTTTGCTTTACGTAGATGACCTATAGAAACATAGTGCCAGGAAGGTAAAATGAATAAAGATAACATCAAGTATACGTCTTTAAAGAATAAGCGGCCTGTAATTATGGCATTAGATTGCCTGATTTTACCGTTGTCACTCTGGGCCGCATTTGCACTTCGTTTTAGTAGTTGGTGGCCTGAAGAAATATATCAACACAGCTTGTTATTTGTGGCAGCTCCTCTATTAGCCATGCCAATTTTTATTCGCACGGGATTATACCGTGCGGTGCTGGTTTATATTAGTTCAAGAGCATTTTTTGCCATAATAAAAGCAGTAAGTTTAAGTATGCTTTTGTTAATTGGTATTGCTGTTGTTGTTGGTCTCCAGAATGTACCTGCTACTGTGTTTGCTATTTACTGGCTAGTCGCATTAACATTGATTGGCGGAAGTCGAGCGATTATGAGAGCATTTCTTCAGTGGTATACTAAAACCAAAAACGTATCAACTGACGTAATCATTTATGGAGCAGGTGAGGCAGGCGCTGAGCTGGCTGAAGCCCTGCAGGCGGGGCATGAATTTACACCTATAGCATTTATTGATGATAAGCATGAAATACAGGGTGCTGAAATTCGTGGTCTAAAAGTATATCCAACAAATGAAGCTAAGGCGTTAGTTAAAAATTGCGGTGTCAGGCAAATTCTACTGGCTATTCCATCTGCACAACGCTCACGTCGACAGCAAGTTGTGGATTATCTGGAAACATTACCCGTGCACGTAAGAACCATACCTTCACTGATGTCTATTGTATCCGGTCGTTCAAAAGTAGCAGATTTACATGAGGTTGGAATTGAAGACATTCTTGGGCGTGAGCCTGTCCCGCCAGATGAGGAGTTGTTAACGTCATGTATTACTGGTAAATCTGTCATGGTCACAGGTTCTGGTGGATCGATCGGTTCTGAGCTGTGCCGTCAAATTATTAACTTGAAACCCACGTGCATTGTTTTATTCGATTCATGTGAATTTGCTCTATATAGTATTGAAAAAGAACTACGTGAATACTGCAAGAAAAATTGTATGCATCTTCACGACAGTCAGATTATACCTGTGTTGGGCTCAGTGATTAATCAGCATAAAGTTGAACACGTGCTTAAAACCTATGGGGTAAAAACACTGTACCATGCTGCAGCATACAAGCATGTACCACTGGTTGAGTACAATCCAATTGAAGGTGTCATGAATAATATATTTGGTACTTTTCATACAGCAAATGCTGCAGCTAGAGCTAATATAGAAACATTTATTTTGATTTCTACTGACAAGGCTGTTCGCCCTACAAATGTGATGGGGGCATCGAAACGGATGGCGGAACTTGTTGTACAGGCGTTTGCGAGACAGCTGAATAGTACACAGTTCAGTATGGTGCGATTCGGTAATGTGCTCGGTTCTTCTGGCTCTGTTGTGCCACTGTTCAGGCAGCAAATAAAAAATGGTGGCCCCATTACAATCACACACCCTGATATTACCCGATATTTCATGACCATACCTGAAGCAGCTCAGCTGGTTATTCAGGCCGGTTCAATGGGGCGTGGTGGTGATGTGTTTGTGCTTGATATGGGAGAGCCAGTTCGAATTCTGGACATGGCTCGCCATATGGTATCTTTGTGTGGTTTGACAGTGCGAGATGAGAACAACCCTGATGGTGATATCAGTATTGAAACGACACATTTGCGTCCAGGTGAAAAGCTATACGAAGAACTGTTGTTAGGGGATAATGTTACAACAACTGAGCATCAGCGTATTATGCGTGCAAAGGAAGCCGAGCTTTCCTGGGATGAGTTAATTTCAGTGCTTGAGCATCTAAAAGTTATTTGCAGGACAGATGATAGTGCAGCGCTGCTTAAGTTTTTAGAAGAGATTGTTGATGGGTATTCAGCTCAATGCGACCTGGATGATCCTGTCTGGATTGCTACGCATCAAACTTCAAGAAAAGCACCTTCGATTTCACTGGTGAATTGAGTGCATTAATTAAGTAATGTGTTTAGTAAATCTTAACAGTATCTGTTACATGTAAAAATTCTTAAGGTTATTATGTTTTTTATGATATTTTCATTCAAGTAAAACATGGAGTCTTTTAAAGATAAAGTCATTAGCTACACGTTTGTTGGCGGTACAATGCTAAAGGGCCTGGTGGCTATTGAAAAAGCCTCGTTAACTGATCGTGGGAATGGGCTCAATTATCATCCGGATTTCGCCATTACCTGAATAGCGTATGCTAACAATGCAAAGACCTCTGATTTTATCAATATCATTTCGACTTCAGGTAATGGCAGGATGAACTGGAATCAGGCAGTGGTCAGGGTTAATCGGTGGTGTTTGCCGTATATGATAATTGGAGATTTCCCACCACAATACAACCAGATCAAGCAGTGTAGAATGTGAGATCATAGACGGAGCATATCCCTTTGATTGCACAGGCAGTGAAATGGTAGACCTGTTTTATATTGTGCTTGAAGGTTGCCTGATGTTCCTATGTTATCTGGCCTTGCACTCATAAGTGTTAATAATATGCCCGGTTTCATCGACGGTTTCCAGTTTTACGTCGAAGCTCCATAGCCGAGCGACATGCTTTAGGACTTCTCTGGCCGATTTATCAAGTGGCCTGCGCTGAAAAAGTGTGTGCCTGAGCGTAAGAGAGCGGTCGCCGCGAAGATTGACGTCATATACCTGTATGTTTGGCTCAATGCTGCCAAGGTTGTATTGTTCTGATAGTGTGCTGCGAATAGCCTGGTAACCGCTATTATTATGTATGGCATCAACCTCTATCTGATTGTTTTTGTCGTCGTCTGTAATAGAAAATAGTTTGAAGTCACGTATCAGACGAGGTGAGAGGTACTGGCCGATAAAGCTCTCGTCCTTGAAGTTTCGCATGGCAAAATCCATGGTTTCCTGCCAGTCACTACCGGCAATATCAGGGAACCATTCGTGATCTTCCTGTGTTGGTTTTTCACAGATACGGCGGATATCACTCATCATATTGAAGCCCAGCGCATATGGGTTAATTCCAGAATAGTATGGGCTATCGAAACCCGGTTGCATTACTACATTGGTATGGGACTGTAGAAACTCCATCATGAAGCCATCAGTACACAATCCTTCATCATAAAGCTGATTTAGAATGGTGTAGTGCCAGAATGTTGCCCAGCCTTCATTCATGACCTGGGTCTGGCGCTGTGGGTAGAAATACTGGGAGATTTTTCTGACTATACGAACCAGTTCGCGCTGCCAGGGTTCTAGTAGTGGGGCGTTCTTCTCTATAAAATAAAGAATGTTTTCCTGGGGTTCATGCGGGTATCGTTGATGATTCTTGTCAGTGCTCGTGTCTTCTTTTGTAGGAATGGTTTTCCATATTTCATTTATCTGTGATTGCAGGTAGTCTTCACGTTCCTGTTGGCGATTTTTTTCTTCCTGCATAGAAAGTTTTGGCGGGCGTTTATAGCGGTCAACGCCGAAATTTTTAAGTGCGTGGCAGGAGTCCAGTATTTCTTCTACGGCTTCTTCACCATAGCGTTGCTCACATTGATGAACATAGTTTTTAGCAAAGAGCAGGTAGTCGATGATGGAGTCGGCACTGGTCCAGGTGGTGAACAGGTAGTTACCCTTGAAAAAGGAATTGTGGCCATATGCAGCATGCGCAATCACTAGAGCCTGCATAGGCATGGAGTTCTCTTCCATAAGATAGGCTATGCAGGGGTCAGAGTTTATGACGATTTCATAGGCTAGCCCCATCTGTCCTCGTTTGTAGTTTCTTTCGGTGTTGACAAACTCCTTGCCAAAACTCCAGTGGCTGTAACCTACTGGCATACCAACGGAGGAATACGCATCCATCATCTGTTCGGCAGTAATTATTTCAAGCTGCACCGGATAGGTGTCCAGTCCGAAATTACCTGCAATACGCTCGATTTCGCGATGATATTTTTCAATCAGTTCGAAGGTCCAGTCAGATGTTTCAGATATGGGTGTCTTTTTCATGAGGTGCGCTTCTGAAAAAGTTTTCTGAATACTGGATAAATGTCTGCAACACTCTCGATACGTTTCATTGCAAAATTATCCCACTTTGATTTTATAGCGGTATATTCGTGCCATAAATTCTGGTGACGGTCAGCGGTGATTTCAATATATGAAAAATACTGTACATAAGGCATGATTTTTTCGTTAAGTATTTTATTGCAGATACTTGAGTCGTTATGCCAGTTGTCTCCATCTGAGGCCTGAGCGGCATAGATGTTCCAGTCGCTGGTAGGAAAACGATCTGCGATAATAGATGACATGAGCTTTAGTGCGCTAGAAACAACCGTACCCCCGGTTTCGCGTGAATAGAAAAAAGTTTCTTCGTCTACTTCTGATGCGACAGTATGGTGCGAAATAAATACCACCTGTATTTTTTCATAAGTGCGAGTGAGAAATAAATAAAGTAGCATGAAGAAACGCTTGGCAATGTCCTTTTCATCACGCCCCATCGAGCCGGAAACGTCCATAATACAAAACATTACAGCCTGTGTTGTGGGTTTCGGCTGATCAATTCTGTTGTCATAGCGAAGGTCGAATGTGTCGATAAAGGGTATTCTTTTTATTTTACTCTCTAGATGTTTAATTCGTTCACGAATATC
>JBFHVK010000050.1:0-12773 GCA_041589615.1 Gammaproteobacteria bacterium
ATCCTGCATTACCTTAACCCGTTAATTACCAGTACTGCAGCACTGATACATGCCGCCAGAATGGAAGACATGGCACGGCATGATTATCTAACCGGTGTATCTAACCGTCGCCTGTTCGAACAGTTGGGATCAGCGGAAATTAGCGCACACTACAGACATAACAAACCACTTTCACTAATGCTCATAGATATTGATCATTTCAAAAACATCAATGATTCTTTCGGTCATTCCTGTGGAGATCGTGCATTAATAAAAGTGGCAGAAATAATATCTACTCGTGTTCGCGCAGAGGACATTGTCGCCCGGCTCGGTGGTGAGGAGTTTGTTGTATTATTACCAGAAACCACAATTGAGAACGCAAGAGTAGTTGCCGAAGAGCTAAGGCATTCTATTAGCGAGACACGGTTTAAATCTTTGAACAGTAACAAAACTATAAGCCTTACTATCAGCATAGGGCTTGTATCTCTCAATCATGATGAAAAAATACCACTAGATGAATTCATTGAACGGGCGGACAAAGCCATGTACAACGCAAAAAAACATGGCCGCAACCGGGTTTATATCGGGCAATAAACATATCTCCCGTTGTTCTTCTTAGCTTATGATTCCAGCACTTCCATTTCACCGACAACAATACGATTCCTGCCTTTTGCCTTGGCACTATAGAGCGCTTTATCAGCAGCCTTGAACAAACCCAGTGCCGTGGCATATTCATTTGGCACCACCGAGGCAATACCAATACTGATAGTCACATTATCTCCCAATGGCGAAGTAGCATGAGTCAACGCAGCATGATGTAACTGAGCCTGCATATGCTGCGCAACACTCAGTGCACCATCTGAATCAACATCCGGCAACAGTACGACAAACTCTTCACCACCTATTCTTGAAATCACATCCGCAGGTCGATGCAGGGAAGACTGCAATACATAAGCCACACTTTTCAGACATACATCGCCTTCAGCATGTCCATAAGTATCGTTGTAGAGTTTGAAATAATCGATATCAATAACCATCAGGGAAAGTATTTTCTGGTCACGACCTTCACGCTTCCACTCAGCTTCCAGTTTCATTTCAAAATAACGTCGATTATGCAAACCTGTAAGCGCATCTTCCTGACTCAGTGTTTCCAGTTTTTCATTGGCATGCTGAAGCTCTTCATTTGACGCTGTCAGTGAGTTTGCCAGCTGTGATTTTTCATACTGCAAGCCGAGACTTTCCGAGAGATTATTGTCCATACGTCGCACAGCGTAGATCACACCAATCAGATAAAGACCAAACATAAACACCAGAATGATCCCTCTGTCTCCCAGCTGAACGGCAACATATACAAGATATGGAATGGTAGTGACAGTCTGAAAACTTAGCATCACTCCTGCCACCACACCCAGCAAGGGAATAGCTGCCGCACTCACCCCCAGTAGTACGATAAAAATATACACCTGTGACAATGAATCAAGACGAGAGCCAATATAGATACCACCTATGCACCAGATACAGGCAACGATAAATGTATACAAATAAAAACGATCAAGCCAGCCACGATAGTTAATAACATCTTCACAGTCTTTTGCCTGACAGAACCGGTAGGTATTCCATGTGCGTAATGCAGTAAAGAAAACAAACACCAGCCACCAGCCAATTCCCTGCATGTAAAATCCAGCATCTATTGCGAGGTACGCTATTAACATTGATGCAAGGATAGATAGAAACCAGCTTTGCGTCTGATTGCTATAAAGCATCTTTATTTTCTTTTCGAACACCCAGGTTTCAATTTCTGCACCTGGTATATCCCTCACTGGGTTCATAAAAAACGTTCCATTATATCTTTAGTATTTTTCAGCTCGCGCCAGACTCCACACATCAACTCGTTCCACTCCGCCCAGTCGTAATGTTCTCGCAAGTTCTGAAACACTCGATGCCGTGGTTACAACATCATCAAAAATAATCACATGCTGATAACACGACTGATGACGATAGGCAAAGGCACCGCGTATATTCTGTTTTCTCTGGCGGGCATTCTTACCGGTCTGATGTTCAGTATCGCGCGTTCTACAACAACAGTGCATATCTGTTTTGATGCGTAGTTTTTTCGCCAGGGGCTCAAGCAGTATCTGCGACTGATTAAAGCCTCGCTGCTTCATTCTGCCAGGATGTAATGGCATGGGAATGATGACATCCGCTTCACAAGCCGATAAGTGCTCAGGCATGCGCTGCAGCATCAACGCCGACAACAATGGGCCAAAGCTCAGCTTAGCATTAAATTTTAATTGCTGAATCATCCATTCGAGCGGTTGTGCATAGATAAACGGGCTCCAGCTATGAGTGAATTGCGGCCTGGAAACCAGGCATTCACCGCATAGTACGGGTGCAGTTAAAATCGGCTTTATATTTAGTGGCACAGCACATTGCTGGCAACAATGCGTATTTTCCGGCAGGTCAGCATCACATTGCCGACATATCGGCAGGTGAGGTAGCAGCCCGTAAGTGGTATCACATAACAGGCAACGCTGTGGATAGAGCAAATCGAAAATAGGTCGCATAATTCCTTTTACGCATGTGGATTAATCCCTTTTCGGCTAAAAAACGGTTATCATAGCCAACTGTTTGCAATATATAGACTTACACCCCATGACACAAGCCGGCACACCAACCACCATTCGCCATGACTGGAGCCTTGAGGAAATCGAAGCCCTGTTAGGTAAACCTTTTAATGACCTGCTGTTTGAGGCGCATAGCCTGCACCGCGAATTCCATGCGGCCAATGAGGTCCAGATTAGCACTCTGCTAAGCATTAAGACCGGTGCCTGCCCGGAAGATTGTGGCTACTGTTCCCAGAGCGCAAAACACAATACCGAACTTGAGCGTGAGCGTCTGTTGCCGCTGGATGAAGTCATCGAGAAAGCCAGGATAGCCCGCTCCAACGGATCCAGCCGATTCTGTATGGGTGCAGCATGGCGCAATCCCACGGACAGGAATCTTGATAAAGTTATTGAAATGATTCGTGCAGTGAAAGACCTGGGCATGGAATCCTGTGTCACCCTGGGCATGCTGACTCAACAGCAGAGCCAGCGACTAAAAGAAGCCGGTCTCGACTACTACAACCACAACCTCGACACCTCGCCCGAATTTTATGGCAATGTGATTACTACCCGCACCTTCCAGGATCGCCTGGACACATTAAAGCACGTTCGCGATAACGGCATTAATGTCTGCAGCGGCGGCATCCTGGGCATGGGCGAAAGCGCTACCGATCGTGCCTCAATGCTGCAACAACTCGCCAATATGCCGCATCACCCTGAAAGTGTGCCGATTAATATGCTGGTACAGGTTGAGGGAACGCCTCTGTATGGCAGCGACGGAATCGACAGTATCGAATTTGTACGCAGCATTGCAGCGGCGCGCATTCTTATGCCGAAATCACAGGTTCGCCTGTCTGCTGGCCGCCATGAAATGACAGATGAAATGCAGGCGATGTGTTTCTTCGCCGGTGCCAACTCGATTTTCTATGGCGACAAACTGCTGACCACGGATAACTGTGAAACCAATGATGACCTGGCCCTGTTTAAACGCCTGGGCATCACTCCAACCCAGGCTGAACAGCACAGTCATTCACATGATGATGCCGAGTTTAAAGCTGAAGCCTGCCATTCGTCATAAGCCTGTATGAAAGACCTGCAAAAGGCGCTCAAGCAACTGCAACAGCGAGGTCTGTATCGACGTCGTCGTTGCCTGGAGAGCCCGCAGGGTCGTGAAATTTCTCTCGACGGACAACGCCTGCTGAATTTCTGCAGTAATGACTATCTTGGGCTGGCAAATCACCCTGATGTACTGCAGCGCTTTCAGGATGCTGCCAGTAAATATGGTGTCGGCAGTGGCTCTGCGCACCTGGTTAATGGCCATAGCCGTTCCCACCATGCGCTGGAGGAGGAGCTGGCGGAATTCACCGGCTACCCTCGGTCACTGTTATTCTCGACTGGTTACATGGCCAACCTTGCTGTTGCACAAAGCCTGTGTAGCCGGGGCGACTACATCGTAGAAGACAAACTAAACCATGCCTCGCTGATTGATGCCGCACTGCTGAGTGGTGGTAAATTACTGCGTTACCCGCACAAAGACATGCACAGCCTGCAACAGCAGCTTGAGCGCTGCTCCAGTGCTGAAACACTGCTTAGTTCCGATGCGGTATTCAGCATGGACGGCGATGAAGCCGATATCCCCCATTTAATAGAATCCAGCCGACAGCATGATGCCTGGCTAATGCTGGATGATGCACACGGGTTTGGTGTACTGGGTGACCATGGAAAAGGCTCACTGAATCACCAGCAGGTGAGTAGCGATGAGGTACCAGTCTATATGGCGACCCTGGGTAAGGCACTGGGTACTGCAGGTGCGTTTATTGCTGCCGATGAAGATCTTATTGAATACCTGATCCAGACTGCACGCAGTTATATTTATACTACTGCAATGCCGGCAGCTATTGCCGAAGCTACACGTGCCAGCCTGCAGATCATCCGTAACGATAACAGCCTGCAACAGTCACTGATGCATAATATACAACACTTCAAACAGCTGGCTGCCCAGGCCGGACTAACATTAATGCCATCCAGTACAGCCATTCAACCGGTTATTATCGGTGATGCCATTGCAGCCACTGCCATCAGCCAGCAACTGTTTGAACAGGGCATGCATATTGCCGCAATACGCCCACCGACTGTCCCGGACGGTACCGCACGTCTCCGTATTACCCTGCGTGCTGATCACACTCACCACGACATGGAAAAACTGATAACACAGCTACAGCGCTTTCTGCCTGCTATTTAATTACTCCTCCCCTTAAACCACCAAAATCGCATTAACTGCTTTACATCAAGAAAATCGCACTGTAAACCAGCTATGATCTCTTCTCCGAATAAACGAGTTCTCCCATGTCAGGCATAACATTTGATACCGAGCTGATAAAGAAGTACGACATCGCCGGCCCTCGCTATACGTCATACCCGACGGCCGTGCAGTTCAGTGAAGACTTTACTGAAACCGACTACCGTGAACAGGCCGCAAAATCGAACCAGTCCGGACGTGATTTATCACTCTACTTTCACCTGCCTTTCTGCGACACCATCTGCTACTACTGCGCCTGTAATAAAGTCATCACCAAGGATCGCAGCAAGGCCGATCCCTATCTGGCAGCATTGCATCGTGAAATAGCCATGCAGGCAGAGCTGTTCGACTCTTCCCGGAAAGTAAACCAGCTCCACTGGGGGGGTGGCACACCGACATTTATCAGCCATGAGCAGATGACCGAACTGATGCAGGTCACCCGAAAGCACTTCAACCTCCATGATGATGACAGCGGTGAATATTCGATTGAAATCGATCCACGTGAAGTCAGTCGTGACAGTATCAAACTACTTAGAGATATCGGCTTCAATCGCATGAGTCTTGGTGTACAGGATTTCGACCCTGCCGTACAGAAAGCGGTAAACCGGATCCAGTCTGAAGAACAGACCCTGAATGCCTTAAGCAGTGCACGGGAGTTCGGTTTTAAATCTATCAGCACCGACCTGATATATGGATTGCCACTACAGACTGCGGAGAGCTTTAACAAAACCCTGCAACGTATCATTGAGATTAGCCCGGACAGAATTTCACTGTTTAACTATGCACACATGCCTGAACTGTTTAAACCACAGCGACGGATTAATGAAGCAGATATGCCAGGTGCTGAACAGAAGCTGAGCATTCTTAAACAGAGCATTGAACAGCTTATCGATGCAGGCTATGTTTATATTGGCATGGATCATTTTGCCAAACCGGATGACGAGCTGAGCATCGCACAGCAGCAGGGTAAGCTCTATCGAAATTTCCAGGGCTATGCAACGCATGCTGACTGCGACCTGATTGGACTTGGCATTACTTCAATCGGCACAATAGATAACAGCTTCGCACAAAATGTAAAAACACTGGATGAATATAAGGCACGCATTGACAACAACCAGCTTGCAGTTTTTCGCGGCATTAAAATAGATGAAGATGACCTGCTACGTCGAGACGTTATCATGCAACTGATTTGTCATTTCGAATTGAATTTTTCTACAATTGAAACTAAACATAATATTAATTTCAAAAAATATTTTTCGGCTGAACTTGAACAGCTATCAGGGATGTGTAACGATGGATTAATAACGCTTGACGATCAATCTATCCAGGTTACAGACAAGGGGCGTTTGCTGATTCGTAATATCTGTATGGCGTTCGATCGCTATCTTAAAAAACAACCGGGTCAGCAACGTTTTTCCAGGGCCATCTAGCATTCGCTTTATGCGGAAAACGGATACGGTTATGCCATCACAACTGTTAAAAGAATATCTTGACGAAAACGATATAAAATACATTTCAATTATGCATTCGATGGCATTTACTGCTGTCGATATTGCCAAAAGCGCTCACATTCCCAGTCGCGAACTTGCAAAAACGGTAATCATTGAAGTCGATGATGAAATGGCGATGGCAGTGGTTCCTGCCAACTATAAGGTTAAACTCGATATCCTCAGGGAAGCGCTCGGTACCGACAATATTCGCCTGGCCGATGAAGCTGAATTCACACCACGTTTTCAGGACTGTGAAGTCGGTGCCATGCCTCCCTTTGGCTGTCTCTACGATATGGATGTATACGTTGCCGAAAGTCTGACTGAAGACGAAAAGATTGCCTTTAATGCCGGTTCTCACCTTGAAATTGTACAGATGGACTATAAGGATTATGAAAACCTGGTAAAACCCCGGTTTGTCTTCCTTGATAACTAAATCAGGCAATACAAAGGCAGTACCATGACGCAGCAACGACTCAATGATGAACTCTCAGATGACAATAGAACCGTACATCGCAGTAGCCGCGGTTACCAGGTTAATGGGCTGTGGTACTTCGAACTGAGGGGAGGTGGACAGAAGGGCCCTTTTGACAGCGAAGCCGAAATGCTGGCCGAACTGAATGAATTCATTCACTTTCATGAAGAAATGAATCAATTAAACTAATCAACTACTGTTGCCAATACAAAATACTTATGCCTGTATTTTCATCTCCTGATCAATAACTTAATGCTCACCATCCTTCAAACGGGGGATACCTTCGGTCTATTTCACATCCACCTCATTTGATATAGCCTGTTTCTTTATTATTCTTTTAATAGCTACAGCTTCTTGCTGAAATGAAATTCGTGCAATATTTGAGGTTTTTATGCAGAAACATAGAACAGGCGAGCATAATCTTGTCCCTTTCAGGAATAAACGATATTTCTGTGTCAATGGATCCTGGTACTTCGAAGCACGAGGCGGCATACAGAAAGGCCCTTATTCTAATAAGGAAGAAATGGAAGCCGAACTGCTGATGTTTATTCGCGAACAGAATATGCTCAACCAGACACCTCGCGGCAGGTCTACCTGAGGCAATATTTTTCCTGAGATTTATTTATAAGGTAAGTGAAACATCACTTCCAGGCAGGTTACTCCCTGAACTCTGAAACACGAATCCGACCATTGATCATCTTCGATTCACGTTTCATTATTTTTGCCATTTTATCCCAGAATGCCTGCTTCAGGTCGAAGTCCTGAGCGATTGCTGTGCCCATCAGCAAAATCATAAGATCAGCACATTCCTCGGCCAGCGATTCAACTGATTTACCCTTGGTCGCACAGGCTGAAATTTCGCCCAGCTCTTCAGCCATCAGGGCAATTCGATACATCAGTTCTTCGCCACCCGTATTTTTAAAGTCATGTTTGTCGTGAAATGCCTGCACCTCTGCAAGCATCTGCTCATAAGAATCTGTATTCATTATTAGTCACCCTGTTGTAGCGGTTTAGTTTCAGACAAACAGCACTTTCAGGCAAGTATTTATCAACCATACTTGATAGTGTGAACACTGCAAATGTGTGTTCGAGATATATCTTGAGGATATTAAAATGAATACTGCTGAACACCTGTCTCAAGACATACAGCTAGATGAGTATGGCCTGCTGAAGGACCCAAAGAGCTGGAATAAAGAGGTAGCTCAGATGCTCGCAACTGAACTCGATGTGGGTATTCTAGGCACCGATCACTGGAATGTAATAGAAGCGCTGCGCGCCCATTACGAACGCTTTGGGGTTGCTCCGGCAATGCACAATATTTGCCGCTCCAGCCACCACAGTGAAGACTGGGTTCACAACCTGTTCCATAGTTGCCTGAATGCCTGGCGCGTTGCCGGCCTGCCCGACCCCGGCGAAGAAGCCAAGGCCTATCTCAACGATATGTAGTCAGCGGTGCTTTTCTTCAGCCACTTTTAACAGCCGGTTGAAATTGAGGCGCTCACGCTGATCAAACAAACGCCTGGATATCAGCCACAACACTGATATCACCCCAAAACCTGTGCCTGCCGAAATCATAAACATAATCAGTATCTGGTACTTCACCGCTTCAACGGGTGCGGCACCGGCCAGTATCTGCCCCGTCATCATACCGGGAAGACTCACCAGGCCCGCAGCGGCCATGGAATTAATAATTGGAATCATGCCGGCACGCATGGCTTCCTTTCGAATATCACCAATCGCGATACAGGGTTCCTCTCCCAGCATCAGGCGCTGTTCGATAACCGGCCGCTGCTGCCATGCAGTTTGCACCAGCCTGTCCATTCCCAGCGCAATACCCGTCATGGTATTTCCCAGCAACATACCCAGTAGTGGAATCGCATACTGCGGGCTGTACCAGGGATCTGCCTGAATCACCACCAGCAGGCATAACAGGGTAATCATAAATGACGAGACAAATAATGAACCCGTACTGATACCAAAGCCCCACCAGCCTTTGAGTTTACGTTTCTGTCGGGACAATATTTCCCAGCCGGCGACACCAATCATCACTGATGCAATCAACAGGATAAAAGCAAGGTGTGTTGTCGCGAACAGCGCCTTCAATACCAGGCCTATCAATAATAGCTGAATGGTTGTTCGTGCCGCGGCAATATACAACTGTTGCGATACACCGAGCTGCATGCGCCAGCCCAATAAACCCAGCATCAGTACCAGTATGGCTGCGATGGAAAGATCAAGTGCGCTTAATTCAATTAGCATGCCGTCATCATCCCATCATCGAGCATATAACGACGCGTGCAAACTCGCTGCAGCTGCTCATCATCATGGCTCACCCAGATTGCACAGGCTGCATTCTGATCCAGGTAATCTCGCACAAACTGTTCGAATAATTCTTCATTAGTGCTGTCTAGATTGGCGGTTGGCTCATCCAGTAACAACACCTGCGGTTCATTCTGTAACAGCCTCAGCAGACCAAGACGCTGTTTTTCGCCACTCGACAGGCGCGTCACACTCCAGCCGGAAACATCTGCGTCAAAACCCAGCTGCCTCACCTGCTGTTCTGGCATATCGGTAAAATGCTCACTCACTGTGTCAAACCACCAGACTGTTTCTGCGGGTAGTAAGGCTACTTTTTTACGCCACTGGTGCGCACAGATTGACTGCTGTTCAAGCTTATCAAGCTGTATTGCCCCTGTATGGGGCTCCATATCAGCCAGCACCCTGAGTAACTGAGATTTACCCGAGCCAGACGCGCCACTCAGGCCAATGCATTCTGTTGATCTAACCTGCAACTCGAGCGGCCCACAGTGCAGGTACTCCAGCTGCTGTATATTTAATTCATTCAAAATCGTGTCTTTATGTGTTCTTTACTATACTTAAACAGATGAAAAATTCTGCTTACCTGATGATATATTTAATAGCTGCACTATTGACCGGCAATAGCTTTCTTCATGCTAGCGAGTCAAAGCGTATTGAAGTCTATGCGATTAGTCAAAGCTTTTGGGACGTTCGCCCGGGAGAAAGCCTGAGTGAAATAGTAATACAGTTATTGCCTGAATATCCTGCGATGCGTAAAACACTAATGCATGACATTGTCGATATGAATCCCTCTGCATTTATTCAGGGTGACCCTAACCAGCTCAGGGCACATAGCCGTATCTGGCTTCCGGATCATATCAATATGCTACGCAAGAGAAAAAATGCGAACACCTATCACATTCAATCATTTGACTGGGGCCAGGTATATACCCCTAAACGTAATTAATCCACTTCAATAGAAAACTTATTCGACTTAATATTTCAGCAAATCAGGTATGATATAAAACAGGTGTTAAATCATCCACCTGAAAATCTGGAGAATTTTCAATATGAAAATAGGTCTTGCACTTGGAAGTGGTTCCGCGCGTGGATGGTCGCACATCGGCGTCATCAACGCACTCAACGATTTAGGCATTAAGGCTGATATCGTTTGCGGCACATCAATTGGAGCACTGGTAGGTGCATCCTGCGTTTCGGATAATCTGCACAAACTTGAAGAATGGACCTGTTCACTTACAAAAATACAAACCGCTCGTTTCTTTAATTTTAATTCCTCCTTCAATGGCTTTGTTAACACCGATCGTTTGCATGATTTCCTCAATCAATATGTTGCTAGTGACGACACGCTCATAGAAGATAGCTCTCGCAAATATGCCGCGGTTGCAACTGAACTGGATACCGGCCGTGAAATGTGGCTTACCGATGGCCCTATTCTTAACGCAGTCTGGTCATCCATGTCACTCCCGGGACTGTTTCCTGCGATAAAAAATAATGAGAAATGGCTGCTCGATGGTGGACTTGTTAACCCTGTACCGGTATCGGTATGTCGGGCACTGGGTGCTGACATTGTCATCGCTGTTAACCTCAATGGAGACATAGTTGGCAAGCATTTCAGAAAGTCTTCACTACCTCCCCAAGGTCCTTCAGGTTTCATAGAGAAAATTGCAGATTATGTCACCGACTATACCTCATCTATCTTTGCTAACCATGAAGAAGAAAAAGACCAGCCGCCGAATCTATTTGATGCCATTGCTGGTTCTGTAAATATCATACAGGACAGAATCACACGTAGCCGTATGGCAGGTGATCCTCCCGACATTTTATTAACACCTAAACTTTCTCGTATTGGGCTGCTCGAATTTTATCGCGCTGAAGAAGCTATTGAAGAAGGCAAAAAAACCGTAGAACGTATGAAGCCCGAACTTGAAACCCTGTTTGACATTAACAGGTGAAACATGGAAAGAATAATCTACACACCTGAAAGCACTCGATATACATGGTGCTGGTGGATCAACCAGAAAAAGGCTGTATCACCTCAGAAGTTACAACACTTTGTAGCAGACCAATTAAACCTGTTTTATGAATAATCTTTTACCATGCCAGACTCTACCTTACGCAATCAGTGATAGCTGGTGCAAGGAAAACTGCAGGCCAGAGTATAAACTCTGTTATTAAACATACTATTGAGTCAAATATCTAACATGATGCCTAAACTTATCATTTATATTTTTTCATTTTTTCTGTTAACTGCCTGCGCAAACAGAACAATAACGGATAACCCCGAACTCACAGCTGGACTTAGCTCCATCAACAGCAGCGTAGAGTTCCTTAGCCCGGATAGAAGCACACTACCACCCGGCCATTTCACCAATAAGGTTATTCTGCTCTTTCCTTATATCTCCGGCGGCATATTCGGTAACCCTGATTCGGCTCCCCTGTTTTATAATTACCTGACCGGTGACCTTACTTTTTCACTCGATCTGGCATCTGCCAGAAGACAGCTACATGAAGCATCGAGCACATTATCACCAGAATGGATACGTCATGGATTAAATATTCAACCTGTCGAGACGCGTATAAGCAGGATCGGTACATTTGCGTATAATGCAGAAACTGCAGAACCGATTGGTGCCGGTGGTTTTATAGATGAGAACACCAGAGATAACCTGATTCTTATCTATGTAGATCGTGCTTGCCAGATTACGGGAGATTTTACTTTAGGCAATGAATTCTTCGTGCATACTATTACACTTCCGACGGCAGGTTTTCACTGGCTTCGTGTTCACAATACCGGACCTGAACAATTCGAACTTAAACGCCACCCTCATACTAATGACATAAAATTTTCAATCCATTTATTGCAACTCAAAAGTGTTTAGGGAATTATTGATTCATGTTTTTGACTTTATATATCCGCTGTGCTTAGATCATATTTCTATTATTAATTTCATAGAGAAGTTTGATTTTAATCAACCAGGTTTATGCGTGATCCAAAACACCACTGGGAAAAAATATACGCCGAGAAATCCCCGGAGGATGTGAGCTGGCACCAGCAGTCGCCTGAATTGTCACTAGAGCTTATCAAAAACACTGGCATCTCACTGAATGATGCCATTATCGATGTAGGTGGAGGCGCATCGACACTCGTCGATAATCTTCAT
Organism: Gammaproteobacteria bacterium; assembly: GCA_041589615.1. Lineage (GTDB taxonomy): Bacteria > Pseudomonadota > Gammaproteobacteria > SZUA-229 > SZUA-229 > SZUA-229. Next base: position 12,324 of record JBFHVK010000050.1, read on the forward strand.
AAGAATGCTTATAAAAACCTTAGTGTACTCGACATTTCCGAGAATGCACTGCAACACGCACGTGACAGACTTGGTAAAAATGCCTCCGCTATTCACTGGTATACGGACAACATTCTCAACTTCGAACCTGTAGAAACATTTACACTCTGGCATGACAGAGCCGTGTTTCATTTTTTGACAGATGCCGCTGATCGTAAAAAATACGTCTCAACTCTCACTCGCGCATTAAGTGAACATGGCCATTTAATTATCGCTGCATTTTCCCTGTCTGGCCCCACAATGTGTAGCGGTCTTGAGATTGTTCAGTATGATGCAGAAAAGATTGGTAACGAGCTTGGACATAATTTTACATTACAGGAACAATGCAGCGAAAATCATATCACTCCTTCTAAACAGCAACAGCAATTTAACTATTTTCGTTTTAGCCGAAACTGATTTTCCTGACATCAT
>JBFHVK010000051.1:0-12767 GCA_041589615.1 Gammaproteobacteria bacterium
ATTCGACAAGTAAGGTCATACTAAAAGCATTAACGCTTATTATTAAACAATTATGCTCTAATTTCTCACTATTAAGCTACCCCATAGGTCAACGGGCCGCCATAATATAAAGACCACGTCAAGACTATACCCGAAAGCGATTCACCGTTATTATTCACTTCGTAACATAACGGTAACATTTAACTCATATACTGATCATTTACTCATCGCTGAGTCTCAACCCCAAAGACCACCCGACACGAGGAACACCTCTTGGAATTCAAAGATCTTAACAAAATAGAAAGCGCTACCCAGTCGGGGCGTAATGAAAGTCTGCGTCTGGGCTTTGCCCTGGTATTTATTGTTGGCATCATGCTGTTTGCCGGTGCAAATATTACCGGCGTGGAGAATGGATTCCTGCTAGTAGCAGCTGCCATGATTGGCGGCTATATGGCAATGAATATCGGTGCAAATGATGTAGCCAACAATGTCGGGCCCGCGGTTGGCTCTAAAGCGCTGACACTTACCGGTGCCATTATTATCGCCGCTATCTTTGAAGCCGCTGGCGCACTGATTGCGGGTGGTGAAGTCGTCAGTACCATCAAGAAAGGTATTATCAATCCGGCAATGATCAATGATGCCGATACCTTTATCTGGTTAATGATGGCCGCACTACTGGCAGGCGCAATATGGCTAAACCTGGCCACTGCAGTAGGCGCACCTGTATCGACAACCCATTCCATCGTTGGTGGCGTACTGGGCGCTGGTATCGCTGCGGGCGGTTTTGAAATTGCCAACTGGGCAAGAATGGGGCAAATCGCAGCTAGCTGGGTTATCTCACCCTTACTCGGTGGCCTGATTGCAGCACTCTTTCTCTACCTGATAAAACGTACCATCACCTATAAAAGTGAAATGATGGAAGCCGCAAGGAAGATGGTACCCATACTGGTTGCCATCATGGCATGGGCTTTTGGAACCTACCTGATATTAAAAGGCCTGAAAAAGCTCTGGAAAGTAGACTTTTTAACGGCAGCGGGTATAGGTATTGCGATTGCGATTGCAATATACCTGCTAGTCAGGCCGATGATTGCAAAAGCATCAGCCAATACCAGTAATGACAAGGATGGTGTAAATAAGCTGTTTACTATTCCGCTGATCTTTGCCGCAGCCCTGTTGAGCTTTGCTCATGGTGCCAATGACGTCGCAAATGCAGTTGGTCCACTGGCCGCTATCAATGATGCCATCATCAACGGTGGTGTTGCTACAAAGGCCCCTATTCCTCTCTGGGTCATGCTGGTAGGCGCTATCGGTATCGCACTTGGACTTGCTCTTTATGGCCCCAAGCTGATCCGCACGGTGGGAACTGAGATTACCGAACTCGACCAGATGCGTGCTTTCAGTATTGCAATGGCTGCGTCTATAACCGTTATTGTCGCCAGCCAGCTAGGCCTGCCGGTTAGCTCTACGCATATCGCCGTAGGTGGAGTATTCGGTGTCGGTTTCCTGCGTGAATACCTTAAAACCAGCTACTCAACCATGGTAGAGGAAATTAAGGCGCATCACCACGAACAGGATGAAGCCGTGATTGAGTCATTCCTCAAGGATTTCAGGATTGCCTCAGTCGAAGACAAGCGCATTATGCTGAAGCAGCTGAAGGAACATTCTGCCAAGGCAGACCTGACGAAGAAAGAACGTAAGCAGTTACGCAAGCTGTATAAGCATGAACTGGTGAAACGCTCTCATCTGATGAAAATTGCAGCGGCCTGGGTCATTACCGTACCAGCAACTGGCCTGCTAGCGGCTATACTGTACTTCACCATACGGGGTGTCATGCTACCCTGAGGTTAATTGATAGCCTCCAGGCCGGCACAGATGCCGGCCTGGTTTTGCTCCTCTGCGATACCTGCAACAGATCCCTGGTATTTCGGCTTATTTATGGGCAGATATTCCCATGAATCAATCACTACATTTATGTGCTGATTATTTTTTAACCACTACATCTTGTGTATTAGCGCAAAAATGTCGGTTCAAAAACGACCGCTCATCCATAAAATGAAAATTTCTAAAATTCTTCATATCTCACTGCAAACCGCGTCATAGCGGGCTTTACCGATTTTTATACCTTTATACTCACAAGTTATCCCCAGAGAAATCCACTTTCTGAATTTGAAACCACTATATCTTGTGTTATTTTATACGGAGACCACAACATAAGCATTATGACTTGCTAATACATCAGGTCAGTGAAACGGGCTAAACACCGCTAATGCAACAGGAACCGGGCATCAAAGAAGATAAACCCTGACCTGACAATCGATTTTGAAGTAACCCAAAAATATAAAAATGTAAGGATAAATGAATGAGCGCACCGCAACTGCAAGCTGTTCCCAACAATATTAATGAAGTTCCTTATCAAGAAGCATCCCTGGATATCTGGGATACCAAGTATCGCCTTAAAACCAAAACAGGCGAAGCTGTAGATAATTCCATAGACGAAACCTTTGAGCGTGTAGCCAGTGCCTTATCAGAAGTTGAAACCACTGCCGAACTTAAAAAGTACTGGCACGAGAAATTTCTCTGGGCACTAAGACATGGCGCTATACCTGCGGGCCGTATCATTTCCAATGCCGGTGCCCAGGAGCACAAGCCCGCGACTTCTACAATTAACTGTACTGTATCGGGTACTATCACAGACTCGATGGATGGTATCCTGGAAAAAGTACATGAAGCAGGCCTGACACTAAAGGCTGGTTGCGGCATTGGTTATGAATTTTCAACCCTGCGTCCAAAAGGTGGCTACGTATCTGGTGCAGGCGCCTACACATCCGGTCCCCTGTCATTCATGGATATATATGACAAGATGTGTTTCACCGTGTCCTCTGCCGGTGGTCGACGCGGTGCACAGATGGCGACCTTTGATGTAGGCCATCCCGATGTATTTGATTTCATTCGCGCAAAACGTGAAGACGGCCGACTACGCCAGTTCAACCTGTCACTGCTAATTACCGTGGACTTTGTTGAAGCAGTAAAAGCTGATGGCGAATGGCCTCTCGCTTTCCCAATCAATACCAAAGAAGCGGCTCAGGAAGGTCTCGACCTGAACGATGCCAGCAAGATTATATGGCGTGAATGGCCAGAAAAAGGTGATTACATTACCAATGACACAGGCCTAACTGCCTGTCGTATCACCCGTGTTGTACCTGCTCGCCGTTTATGGGACAGCATCATGGCATCTACCTATGATTATGCTGAGCCAGGCTTTATCCTCATCGATAAAGTTAACGAGATGAACAACAACTGGTTCTGCGAAAATATTCGTGCTACCAACCCTTGTGGCGAACAGCCGTTACCTCCCTATGGCAGCTGCCTGCTGGGCTCTGTTAACCTGACTCGCTTTGTAAAAGACCCGTTTACCAAGAAAGCAAAATTTGACTGGGAAAGCTATGGCGAAACAGTCAGCATCTTTACACGCATGCTGGATAACGTTGTAGAAATCAATGGCCTGCCATTAGCTCAGCAACGTGATGAAATCACAAGCAAGCGTCGCCATGGTATGGGTTACCTGGGTCTGGGCTCTACCCTTACAATGATGGGTATTAAGTACGGCTCTGATGACTCTCTCGAATTTACCGAGAAAGTCACCAAAGAAATGGCGATTAAAGGCTGGGAAACCGGGCTTGAACTGGCCAGGGAAAAAGGTGCCGCACCCATTCTTGAGCAGGACTTTGAAGTCACGCAGGCAATGCTATACAAGCGCCCTGAAATGATCGATGACGGCTATAAAGTCGGCGATACGATCAAGGGCAAGGTACTACACGCCAAGTACAGTCGTTATATGCAACGTGTTGCTGAATCACACCCTGAACTGACAGAAGCCCTGGCAGAACATGGCTGTCGTTTTACCCACCACAGTTCTATTGCGCCTACAGGCACTATATCACTGTCTCTGGCGAATAATGCCAGTAACGGTATCGAACCCAGCTTTGCTCACCACTATTCTCGTAATGTCATTAGAGAAGGCAAGAAAAGTAAGGAAAAAGTAGACGTATTTTCATTCGAACTACTGGCATATCGCGCCATGATCAACCCGAAAGCAATGCCCTACAGCGAAAACGAAGATGAAAAACTACCGGATTACTTTATCTCATCTGAAGACATTGCTCCAAAACAACATGTAGATATTCAGGCTGCAGCTCAAAAATGGATTGATTCATCTATTTCTAAAACTGCGAATGTACCTACAGATTATCCATTCGAAGACTTCAAACATATTTATGAATATGCCTACGACATGGATCTGAAAGGATGTACCACTTTCCGCTTCAACCCGGAAGTATTCCAGGGCGTACTGGTAAAAGACAAAGACCTGGAAAACACGACTTACCAGTTCACGCTGGAAGATGGTTCGGTAGTTGAGCTTAAGGGCAATGATGAAATCGAGTATGACGGCGAGATGCATACAGCAGCCAACCTGTTCGATGCCCTGAAAGAAGGTTACTACGGTAAATTTTAAAGCGACAACCAGCACAGGAACTGCATATAAATGAGCATGGAAAGCAAAAAGTCGCCTACCCGTTTGACGCGAGAACGTAAAGACGCAGATAAAAAAGTTATTAATAATGCGAGTCGGCCAGTCACCGACGCCCCACAAAACTTTGCGTCCTCGCGCTTTTATTTAAACTTTGAAATAAAGGTAGAGAGAAAAACAGGCATTACCAGACACTGAATGCTGTAATAATCTCTAATCACAACACATGAACACTGCTAAACAGGATAAACCTATGGCCACAAAAATCGACAAGAAAATCGTCGCATTCAAAGTTGTCAAAGAAGAAGAACCGGTTGAAGAAACCCCGGTGGTAATCGAACCGGAAAAGATGCATGAAAATGTTGAACGCCCGGACATGCTACTAGGATCAACCTATAAAATTAAAACACCTTTATCGGAGCATGCACTCTACGTAACCATAAATGATGTAATCCTGAACCAGGATACAGATCATGAAACACGTCAGCCTTACGAGATATTCATTAATTCAAAGAGCATGGATCAGTTCCAGTGGGTTGTTGCTCTGACCCGTGTAATCTCCGCCGTATTCCGCAAGGGTGGTGATGTATGCTTCCTGGTAGAAGAACTGAAAGCCGTATTCGACCCTCAGGGCGGATATTTCAAAAAAGGTGGCAAGTTTATGCCATCACTGGTAGCAGAAATTGGTGATGCAATTGAATCACACATGAAAATGATTGGCCTGATAAAGGACGATGGTCCAGATGCGCACCAGCGTAAACTGATGGATGCAAAGCGTGCAGAATATGAAAAAAAGCATGATAACTCTGTGCAAAGCTGTGATGATGATACAGATACAAGCTTCCCTGAAGGCTCACAACTGTGCAAAAAATGTAATACAAAAGCAAGCATACTCATGGATGGCTGTATGACCTGCCTTAACTGCGGCGATTCCAAATGCGGCTAAGCCAATAATTAAAGCCGGCATTAAACCGGCTTTTTTTATGCCCTGGTGAAAGGGACCTCGGCATTCCTTTGATGAGTAGGAATGCCGTTTTTTAAATAAAAAATCCAGTTCAACCATATATAAAACACGCATTCACTGTTTTCATACAGCCTTAAAGTAAATAGAATGAATAAACACGAAATAAAAACCTGCCCCCATTGCCAGGCGGATTTCGAGTGTAAGTGTGGAGACATTCTTAACTGCCAGTGCCAGACGGTAAACTTACAACAACCACACAGAGATTATATATTTGAACAGTATAATGACTGCTTATGTGCGAACTGCCTGCAGGAATTGCGCAGTGAATACAATATAAAACAGTTTAATAATCATCTTAAAAATATAACTAACACCAGATAGGCACTAATATTTTATAAAGCACCAATCAAGGTGTACTAAATGGCTGGTATATGTTTACTGCCCTGCTCGAGTTAACCCTTTCGGGTTACAACATAATACACACAAACCGTATTTCCATGAATTTCTACCGTTATTCATATTAAGTTGAATTTTCACAAATATTAATCTTTACTAAAATAGTAGAAATCTTTAATATAATTAATAAATTAAGAAATATAACTATAACAATCCTTAGCCGGTTATAAGGATGAATCAGATACATATATCTGGTATCAAATTTTACATGGGGACAAGTATGTCACTGCTCGAAAAATATCATATTCTTATTGTCGATGATTCACAGACAATACGAAACTCTATTTCACGTTTTCTGGGTGATTCCTACGTGATACACCAGGCCAGAAATGGTGAAGAGGCCTGGGCACTTATTCAATCAATTCCTGAAATCTCCCTGGTCTTTGCCGATCTCAATATGCCAGTGATGAATGGAATGGCGTTGCTAAAAAAAGTCAGGGGCGACAACGATAAAAGAATCGCAGAATTACCAGTAATTATGATTACCGGTCACCAGGACACAGAAGCAGCTAAGCGTGCATCATATAGCCTGGGTGCTTCCGAATTCATCAGCAAGCCATTTTGTGAATTCGATATTATCAGCCGTGTTGAGACCTGCATTAAACTAAATCGAAAAATTGCTAATCTCGAAAAAGATATAATTAATGATCAGCTAACTGGACTATATAACACCTCCGGATTCAATCAACTGGGCGAACAGGCACTAGCTGCATCAAATCGGCATGAATATGATCTCTCCATATTAAGTCTACAGATAGCAAACCTGGCTGACATTAACAATAAATATGGCAAGAAAGTAGCATCGCAGATTGTTGTGTCGGTTGCCAACACCATGAAAAAATCATTGCGTAAGGAAGAGTTCCTGGCACACCTGGGTATGGGGCAGTTTGCAATGCTGATGCCTTTGACAAAAGTTTACAGAGCACAGATCGTCGCACAAAGGTTTTATAGAGGTATCTCTAACCTGGTATTCAAACTGGGCAATAATGAATTGAGAGTTAATCTGGCACTGGGCATTAACTCAACTGAAGATTATCCTGATCATGTATCATTTACTGATTTGATGCAACATACAGAATGTGCCATGCAGCAGTCACTAAATAGCCAGCCATTTAAAATGGTTCGTTATGATGCAGCTCTGGAGAAAATGTTTTCTTCTACACTGAACACTAACCTTGATGTCATAAATAGTCTTGGAACATCTTCAGCTACACAGCAGAATGAACAGGCATTATCACAGCAAGATTTTCAAATTCTCAATACACAGGCATTCAGTCGATATATGTCTATGATCCTTAATGGCCAGTTTAATAAAATCCCTAAACAGGATCTACGCATCCTGGCACAACCTCTCAAGGATTTTATGAGATATGTAGAACAGCAGGAAGTCGATAATACACCTCCTGAAAAGCTCGATAGCTAACCCGCCTGGAGTTTTAAGAGACTTACTCTCTTGCCACTGCCTGGTTCTGGATAATTGATTTACCTTATAAATATTATCTATAGCGTCAATATACCTCGGTATATGATACTTTGAGCACAAAGTTTTTCCTGCTATCGCATTCCAGACTGCACTCCGACATATCAATAGCAGAAGATCAACATTATCAATCCGTTAGAAAAAAGATGCGTGACAGCAGATAATTAGGCGCATAAGATTGCTTAATGACATTTGAAATCACCAGCATGCTAAAGCCCGGTGTCTATCAACACCCTGTAGGCAGCATTGAACTTATAGAAACTCATATTTCATGGGTTGTATTAACTGGCGAGTTTGCCTACAAGATCAAGAAACCAGTTAATTATGGTTTTCTGGATTTCTCAACACTACAAAAACGTGAAAACTGCTGTAAGGAAGAAGTACGTTTAAACACACGTCTTGCACCTCAAATATATCTGGAAGTTGTAGGTATTAGCGGAGAACCTTCATCACCAAAAATATCGATGGACAATGTTTTTGAGTATTCCGTAAAAATGAAACAGTTTCCTCAGTCAGCTCAACTGGATAATATGCTGAAAAGTGGACAACTAACGCTACAGCACATGGATAGAATTGCTGACATGGTGGCAACCTTCCACCAGCAAATAAGTATTGCAGAAGCGTCAGTAGATTATGGCAGTCCACATCATGTGATGCAGCCTGTTGAAGAAAATCTACTTCAAATAGAACAGCATATGGATACACATGCTTTTACACCCACCCTTAATCTTCTTAAACACTGGATAAAAAGTGAATCCAAAAAACTCAAACAGCTTATCATTCTGAGAAAACAGGATGGCTATATACGCGAATGCCATGGTGATATGCATCTACGCAACATGCTCTGGTTAAACAATACCCCACAGGCATTTGACTGTATTGAATTCAATCCGTATTTACGCTGGATTGATGTTATTAGCGAGGTTGCATTCCTGGTTATGGATTTGCAGGACAGGCAACAATACTCACTGGCTCAACGTTTTTTAAATCGTTACCTTGAAAACACCGGCGACTACAATTCCCTTCGATTACTCCCCTTCTACCTATGTTATCGTGCTATGGTGCGTGCAAAAGTCTGTGCCTTAAGATTAGAACAATCAGGTTCTGGCAATAATGAATCGAAAATGCTGGAAAATGAGTTCACGTCATATCTCCAGCTCGCGAGTAATTATACACAGCAGTCAACACCTGCGATGATTATCATGCGCGGATTGTCTGCTTCTGGTAAAAGCACGCTTTCTCAACAACTGGTAGATATAAGTAAAGCTATACGAATTCGCTCAGATATTGAACGTAAGCGGCTATTCAATATTGTTTCTACGCAACATGTACCTGAAGAAAAGATACATGAAGTCTATTCTACTGAAGCGACGGACCAGACTTATAGCAGGCTATTACAGTTAGCTGAACATATAATTGAAGCTGGCTATAGTGTGGTGATTGATGCAACTTTCCAGCAATATTCACAGCGTAAACCCTTCGAAGAGTTCGCCCGAAAAATGGGGATACCTTGCACTATTGTTCAACTTGAAGCACCCATTGAAGTGCTTCAAAAGCGTATCAAGGGACGTCGAGGTACTGTATCAGATGCTGATAGTCGTGTACTCGAAGAACAGTATAGAAACTACACTTCATTAGAACCAGAAGAAATGGATATGCAGGTTACAATTGATACTACAAAAGACATTAACCTAGAAAACTTACTGGAATCTATTTCAGTTATTAAGTATCCACTATAGGCAGAATTGAATACTGAAGTAAGCCAGTTCGTTACTTGCAAAGTCTACTCTAACTGGTATAAATAGAACACAACGCAGAAAGCAGCGCAGGTATCTCTGTTATATCATCTACAGGAGAGCAACAATGTTGAATCAACTGTATTCACCCTATACGCTTGGTGATCTCAAGCTGGCCAATCGCATGGTTATGGCACCCATGACACGTAACCGGGCAAATCAGAATAATGCACCTCATCACTTGAACACCCTTTATTATCACCAGCGATCCAGTGCCGGGCTGATTATCACAGAAGCTTCACAGGTGTCTGCCGAAGGCGTTGGTTACCCAGGCACGCCCGGCATTTACAGCGAGGAGCAGGTTAATGGCTGGCGAGATATAACTGAGGCCGTACATTCAGAAGGCGGTCATATCTTTATACAACTCTGGTTTTGTGGCCGTATTTCACACCCGGACCTTCTACCTGAAAATGCCACGCCCGTTGCTCCCTCTGCCATAAAACCGGATGGTGAAGCGGTTACCTATGATGGTATGAAGCCTTTTGTAGAACCACGTGCTCTCGATATTTCAGAAATAAAAGACATAATAGCGCAATATAAACATGCGGCTGAGATGGCGAAACAGGCGGGATTCGATGGAATTGAAATACATGCCGCGAATGGATACCTGATAGATCAGTTTCTACGTGATGGAAGCAATCAACGAGATGATGAATATGGTGGAACAGATGAAAACCGGATGCGCTTGCTGAATGAGGTGATTTCGGCCGTCTGTGATATTTGGCCATCTTCAAGAGTTGGCGTACGCCTTACTCCCGAAAACAGTTTCAATTCAATGTCTGATTCTAAGCCACTTGAACATTTTAGCTATTTTATACAGCAGCTTAACCCACTGAACCTTGCTTACCTGCATATTCTTGAGGGCGACATGATGACCCGACAAAAAAACATTAACTACCGTGAGTTGCGAGATTTGTATGAGGGCGTATACATCGCGAATAATGGTTACGACAGGGAGCGGGCTGAAACCTCACTGGAAAATGGTGATTGTGACATGGTAGCTTTTGGTATGCCTTTTCTGTCCAACCCTGACCTTCCCTACCGTTATCAGCATAATTTATCATTGAATGAAGCTGATCAGAACACGCTTTATGGAGGTGATAAAACAGGTTATACCGATTACCCGTTTGCAGATTAAGCTAATCCCTGCAACAGTATCATTCTACCCGTTTAAATACAGGCCTTAATATACCCAGGTCAGCTGTAAACTATAACGATTACCAATACTACCGATTACATCCTGAACAACCGGATTAGCCTCATTCGGTGCCGTTACTTCACGGTCAATATAGTTGAAAGCCAGCTTTAATTTAGGCTTAAAATGATACTGTATGCCGTAAGTGATGGTCGTAATATCACGGGCATCCTTATCAGTCCAGATGGTGCCATCGGTTTCATATAGTAATTCATGCTTATCCCAGCGCACCATGGCTTCCCATTTCTTCGTGATAAATCGCCCATAATCAATACTTAAGGCGCGTGAGCGATTACCATCTTCAGCAGCGAAGGTTAATACCCCACCTTTCACAGCGCCCGCAGGACCCACGAATACCATGCCATCTGCATACATTAATCCAATATCAAGACGTTGCCTGTCACTCGATCCAAACAGTGGCCCCTGTGCACGCACGCCAATTCCATAACGCTGACGATCATACTCTGTCTGTAGTGGATCTGAATCAAAAACTCGCTCACCATTCTGTAGCCACGCATAATATTTAATACCGTGCTTCCATGGCCCCATACCACCTGGCAAATCTTTTTCTGCAGAGAGATAGTAATATTGTTCAAGCATACTTTGAGGTCGACCCGATTCATGAATACCCGCACCACGGCCAAGCATGAATGCATAGGTATAATCCCAGTCGTCACGTTTAAAACTTTCGAACACCTGCACACCCCAGTCTCTGGCTCCATTGAAGCCTTCACTACTGGTTGTCGGAGTTCCGATATCAGCATTGGTGCCGCCACTAGTTGGGGGCGACCTTCTTGCATTACCTGTCGCGAATCGCTCAAGTGATTCACGTGCACCGAAGTCAGTAAACTCAATATAATCCTGTGCGACAATGCCCTGATAGGTTTCTTCTAGTCCTGGCGTCTTAAACAGCCCCATACGTATACGTGCACCTTCGATATGATTAAACGTAACACTGAAATGATCAGGAGCCAGTTTACGCAGACGTTCACCCATAAATTCATAGGTTAAAAGATTTGGAGCAAATTCAGCCAGAATGAAATAATTCATTTTACTGGTGAAGTCATTTCGCATAACACCAGTGAAATTACCACGTACACCAGCTCTTCCACGCCTGAAATGAAACTCTTCATCATTCTCAAACCATGGCGCGATCACTGCAGCGGCTGTACGTTTGCCAGCATTGGGACCCAGACTTATCTCGTCACTTAAATCACGTGTATAACTGGGTTGAGCAAATAGAAACGGCCTGTGTGTTACTTTAGCAGGCTCAGTTCCCTGCAGCATCAACCAGTTTACTGCGACAGACGTAGCAGGAGTGATTAGTAAAACAGAATATATGAATATTTTTATTATGAGGGTAATATTGGCTGGCATTAAACTTATCTTCATTTAAATTTATGTTCGACAGATAAGTCTAGTACAGTATTGCCGTTTTAGTAGATGAGGATTATTCTTTGTAATCCCTAACTGTAGCTAATGGCCACTAATTGATATTCTATAAAGTTTCGCATAGTTCATGTCAGTTAAATACAACCAGTAGAATTAAGTGAATCTTCATAATATAAACTAAAGCATCATCCAAAAGGCTTTAATTGAAAGAGATGTATATATGCAATATTATAAATGGCTAAAACAGGCAAAGATTATCCACTATCATCTTTTAACTATAGCCGCTTCATTGATAGTATACCCTGGTTCATCAACTGCAGATGAAGTTAACATTTTGTCAACTGAGTTTATATATATAAATAATGATCAGTGGAATGCAAAGGTGACATTAAAACATGCGGATAGCGGATGGGATCATTACGCAGATAAATGGCGCATAATTGATAGTATGGGAAAAATCCTGGCAACTAGAACGCTTTATCATCCTCATATAGAAGAGCAACCATTCACCCGGGGACTAGAAAACATATCAATACCAAATAATATCACTACTGTATATGTCGAAGCACATGACAAACTGCATGGCTGGTCAAAAAAACGCCTCAAGATAGACCTTGTCAAGCCATAGTAAGCCCTCTTCTTTGCGATATATTTAAAATTTATATTTTTCAGATATTAGCATGACTCTAATATCACACGTGTCAGCCTGGACGATACAAACTATTCGAAATTAACTTCCAGTGAGATAAAAACTGAGTTTTAAAAGCCCTATGTAGATTTCATATTTTCTTATACAATAGGTAATTGCTAATGGAACATTGCATTAGCTAGATGAGCTTGTGCGACAAGTGTACTACCACTCACTAACATATAATTTCGTCAGGGAGCACTCGAAATGGATAAAAATAAGAATGAATCATTATTCGTCAGTTATGATGCTATAACAGATAACCGTTATGCTGGCGCTGAGCAGGTTG
>JBFHVK010000052.1:0-12734 GCA_041589615.1 Gammaproteobacteria bacterium
AACGTAAAATAAGGTATGACGACTTTCAGGAATTTCCCTGCGAATACTTGCGTCAGCGGCAATGAGAACAACGGTGCTTATTGCAGAAATAATTAGTAAAAGAAAGGCATTCAGTTCATCTATGCGATATTCAATACCCCAGGGAGCACTCCAGCCACTGAGTTCATAGATAATCGTGCCTGATGCCATCACTTCCTGTAGCAGGAGAGTGCTGATTAAAAAAGCCAGGCCACTCACAATAAGAGTAAATAACCAGGCCAGGCGTGGTCGCGTCAGGAATAGACACAGCGGTGCGGCCATTAGTGGCACAATGACCTGTAGAATAGGCAAATGCACTAACAATCCTGGTTATCCTTCTTCTGAATTTCTTCTTCTTCGATGCTGCCGTAAGCCTCTTTAATACGAACTGCCAGCGCAAGCCCTAATGCGGTGGTAGCAATACCTACAACAATGGCGGTAAGAATTAAAACATGTGGCAGGGGATTAGAATACTGGCTAATGCCTTCAGCAATAATAGGTGCAGTACCACCTTCTACTTTGGCCATGCTGATATAAAAGATAAAAACCGATGTCTGGAAAATAGTCAGGCCAACAATTTTTTTAATCAGGTTGCCATGAGCAATAACGATATAAAAACCAATCATCATTAATACCACTACAACCCAGTAGTTATAGAGCCCCATTAACATTAGTTGTTCTCGTCCTCTTTGTGTCCAGGATGATCTCTGCGACCAGCAAAGTTAAAAAAGATGATAATCATAACGGAGGCAACCGTTAGGCCCACACCCAGCTCTACCAGTAGTATGCCCAGATGTTGACCAGCTAAAGGGTCAGAAGATAATACACTGTAATCAAAGAAGTTCTTTCCATTTAACATGGAAACAATGCCAACACTTCCGTACAGCAATACACCAATGGCTGCGATCATCTGGATCAAAGACTGGTTAATCACTCGACGTGCAGTACTCATACCAAATAACATGGTATAGAGGAAAATAGCAGATGCAAAAATTACCCCGGCCTGAAAACCACCACCAGGCCCGAAGTCGCCGTGGAACTGCACATAAAATGCGAATAGCAAAATAAAAGGAATCATCATCTTGGCGACAATACGCAGTATTAAATGCTGATCATGCATTGAATGATTGAATGACTCAATATTCTCAGCTTCATCAGTTCGGCGAGCCATTAGCAATAGTGCCAGTACGCCCATTCCTGCTGTAAAAATAACTACTACTTCACCAAAAGTGTCGAACGCCCGGTAGCTAGCAAGTACAGATGTGACGATATTGGGTACACCTATTTCTTCCATCGAGTCATCAATATAGCGTGGTGCGACATGTTGGTGGATCGGGGCATCGGCTGCGCCAAAATATGGCATATCCAGCGTGCCATATATTAATAAACTACCGGTAACCATTACCACCGCCAGTGCGAGAAATGGTTTATGTCGTGTGGGGTGCTCTGAACGACCTGTCATGGTGATTGCAACAAGCATAAGCAATGTAGAAATGCCTGCTCCCACGGATGCCTCTGTGAAGGCAACATCCACGGCATCCATCACAACAAAAAAGCTCGCAGATAGCAGGCCATATATGCCTGATAGCATAATGACGGCGAGTAAGTCTTTTAACCAGACAATGGCAAGTGCTACGCCTACAAGCAAGGCCAGTAGAATAATATTAATCAGGAGTTCGATGGCTTCACCTGTTCATTATTCTTGTCATTTTTATCGTTCATCTCACTTCGCATTGCCGCATTGGCCAGGGTATGGCTTGCTGTTGGGCTAATGAATAAGGTCATGAGCAGTATGATCAGCAGTTTCACATCAATGAAGAGGTCGGGATTGTATAAAATCAGACCAATTAGAATCATCGAGGTGGCCAGAGTTTCAGTTACCCCAACGGCGTGCATTCGGGTGTAAAAATCCGGGAAGCGTAAAATGCCAACCCCACCCGAAAGACATAAAAAGCTG
This sequence comes from Gammaproteobacteria bacterium, assembly GCA_041589615.1. Taxonomy (GTDB): domain Bacteria; phylum Pseudomonadota; class Gammaproteobacteria; order SZUA-229; family SZUA-229; genus SZUA-229. The sequence continues at coordinate 1,976 of JBFHVK010000052.1, forward strand.
CCGATAAGCAAAAATAGTGAACTACTAAATTGCATCAATGTATCCATTATTTTTTCTGATGCTCGCTCTGTTTGTATAAAAAGTTGTCCGTATAGCGCAATACACCAATGACACTGATGAAATTTATAAGTGCGTAGATGATTGCGATATCCAGAAATTCAGGTCGACCCATGACAAAGCCTAATAGAGAAATAAGCAGTACAGTCTTGGTGCCAAACATATTGACTGCAAGTACTCGATCATACAGGGTAGGGCCCTTCACAGCTCGAATGATCGCCATAATCATGACAACAAGGATGGCCAGGGTTGCAGCTATTAACATTATTATTCCAGTTGTGTGACTCGTTTGTCCATTTCACCGGCTTCCAGCTCTTTTATTGAATCTTCTAGCAGAGCATGGACCAATAATTTATCACCCTCAAGATCTACCGTTACTGTGCCTGGTGTGAGTGTAATTGAATTTGCATAGATAACTCTGCCAATTTCTGTTTTCTGGCTGGCAGTTATCGTCGCAAAGGTCGGCGATATTGTCTTATTACCTAGCCATATGTGTTTCACAACAGTTATATTGGAGAGCACAATTTCTTTTATAAGCCAGAGATAGTAGACCGGCATTTTGTGTGTCAGGTGCAGTGGCTGTGATTCGTGATCAATCACATCCATTCTATGGGCAATGTACACAACGATACCAATGGCGATAGCACCCAGTGACGAAATCAGCACAGTGTAGTGACCTGAATTAGCCAGCCAGAAAACCGCTAAAGTTAAGGAGAGCACAAGTGTATGTCGCATTAGCCTGCTACTATGTGAGCGTAAAATATTGTCATGTTGTCATGAGTGCTTTTTATAATGTCAAAATGAATATACATCATAGGTTTATATAGTTCAATTTTCAAAAAATTATGAGCTTAGGCAGCATTTGAATAGATAGCGATCTTCCTGATGTTTCCAGGTCACAGAAGGATCAGCTTTATCACCTGATAAAATGATGGATAAGTTTAATAATATTATTATATAGTCCGCTTTCAACGAATTTACTGACGCTGGTGTGGCTGGTATGTGTCGTTACTTCCCTGGTGTGTGGTGTGGATACAAACTGTATAATCCCATCTATTTTAAGCGGCGTCCGTGAATTTCTAAATCTATCAATGCAGCAGTAGCTCCACAGCAGCGACTGCTGCAAAAGGTTGATGACGGGTATTTGCAGTCTCAAGAACAGGTAATAAGCAGGTTAAAGCATGAGCAAACAAGATAAGCAGGCAGTTAAAGGTTCCGATAAAGGGGTCTTTCAGGCGCCCTGGGAAAAATCCTTCGATAAAATACTTACGCCTTTTGAAGAGTTTATTCATCAGCAAACCACCAGTGGACTGCTGCTGATGGGAATGGCGGTGCTTGCATTGATACTAGCTAATGGACCAGTCGCTGAAAGTTATGCACATATAATGCATGCACCGCTTAGCCTTACAGCGGGTAGCTGGTCATTACAGATGAGTCTGCATCATTTTATTAATGATGGGTTGATGGCCCTGTTCTTCTTTATTGTGGGCCTGGAACTGAAGCGGGAAATACTGGTGGGTGAGCTGGCCAACCTGCGTAATGCAGTATTGCCTATAGGTGCGGCCATTGGTGGCATGCTGGTGCCAGCGTTGATTTATTTTGCGATCAACCCGGAAGGTGATGCATCACGTGGCTGGGGTATACCGATGGCGACCGATATTGCGTTTGCTATCGGCGCGCTGGCCTTGCTGGCCAGTCGGGTCCCCAAAGCGCTGATTACGTTTCTGGTCGCGCTGGCGATAGTGGATGACCTCGGGGCAGTCATTGTTATCGCTATTTTTTATACCGATACCATCGCATTTGGCCCACTGGCTATGGCCGCCGCACTTTTTGGGGTGTTATTGATGCTCAATATGGGCGGGATCCGCAAAACAACACCCTATGTTATTGTCGCGGGGCTATTATGGTATGCGTTACTACTGTCAGGCGTTCATGCGACACTGGCGGGTGTGCTGGGAGCTTTATCAGTGCCTGCCATTCCCAAATACAAACCCGAACTGTTCAGTGAGCACGTAAAAGAGCTAATGGAACGATTCGACGCCAGTCACCAGCCGGGTACCAGCATTATGACTAATGACAAGTTGCGGGCCGTAGTGCAAACACTGGAAAACGGTGTACACAGTGTCGAAGCGCCATTACAGCGGCTGGAGCATACATGGCATATGCCGGTTGCATTTATAGTGATTCCGATATTCGCCCTTGCGAATGCCGGTATACCGGTGGAAGTGAGTGCCCTGGGTGAGACGATGAGTCACCCGGTGTTACTCGGTGTCATGCTGGGCCTGGTGCTGGGTAAATTTATCGGCATTACCGGCGTCAGCTGGATACTGTTAAAACTGGGAGTGGCATCATTGCCAAAAGACACCCGATTCACACAGATTGCCGGTGTCTCTCTACTTGCCGGAATTGGTTTTACAATGTCAATATTTGTTGCAGAGTTAGGCTTTGCTGGTCAGCCCGAGTATCTGTTAATGGCAAAAACGGGCGTGCTTGCTGCATCATTATTATCCGGTATCGCAGGCTTTATATGGCTTTATATGGCGAGTAAGCCGGTAAATACCGAGCGCTAAAGACAGACATCAGGTCTGGCTCAGGAAGACATAATTGCAGTCATTTAGGTAATTAATGAATATGCCTCAAAGTTTGTGATGCAGTTTTCAGGCTTCGATATAATAATATTATCTATCGATACATATTTGTGATCGGCAGGTGGGTAAAGTTGTACTTATCAAAATTTTGAGCTGTTGCTTTCCAGTTTTTTTCGGGATACACCTGTACGATTGCAGCTTTGAATCGCATGTACTGTTCTATATCAACAAATTTCGACAGGTTATTTAGTAATTTGTTATATTATGTGTTCAGGTAGTATCCACTACTGGTTCGATGTGTCAGGCAGGGCGATTATTCAAGGTAAATGTAATGAAACGGTTATCCAGAAATCTGAAGCGAATACTTTCCGCACTGGCCTATGAGGATGCCGGTGAATATATGCCCCTCAAGAGAAAGAAAGCATTTCTTGGTAATGGTACCGGCCATGTGCCCACACATACACCTGTATACTCATCGATCAAGGCCTCTCATACACACAAGGGAAAACCACAGACTGCAGTTATTTTCGATGGCCATGCATCTGATCAGGTCATGAGTTACCTGTTGCATACGCCATATATATTTAATACTGAAATTATTATTCTTGCACATGGCAAAGATGAGCAGCTGGAACAGAAGACAAGCGAATTGAGTCAGAAGCTGGTAAAGGCCGGGCGTAATAATACCGTCACCTATCTGCTGGAAGACATGGCAGATGCATTTCAGGAATTCTGTAATGAAAACCCTGATCTACAGTTCCTGGTTGCTCCAAAAGACGATATGTTCGCCAGGGAAATTATCGAAAACCCCGAGTTCCATAGCCATTCACACGAGATTCCACTGATTCTGATACAGGATGTCGATAGAAAGCCTGAAGAGACTGTAAATTCTGTATAAAATACGCATTTGTATCTATTGTATATCAAGATTACAGATGCATGTTTAAGCGGGAATAAAATACAGTAGATGTAAAAATGCGCTCGTGCTATCCAGGTAGTTCCCAATTTTTCAGTAATCGTGTTCTATGAAATAGTGGCCGCGATATAAAATATTAACGGCTTCGAATTCAATGAAATTTCACAGTTTTAAATTTTTTCTGCTAAATAAGCGATAAGGTATAAATCATACGATTTGCTCATTACTAAAGTGAAATAAAGATTAGTAAGATATTTTACATGTTCAAAAATTTCAATATTGTGTGTATTGAATCATGCCTGCATATTCACTCTCGATAGAAATGTTGTTGTTCAGGCAATGAATTTAGATAATAAGTTTGAGAGATAAGTGATATTCTTAATTATAATTTCGAAATAACCTGGAATATATAAATGATAGTTTACCAGCGCTGTTGTATTAGAATATATTTAAGCAATTGGTGTTTGTTGTGTTTTTGATTTCACAGGCCTTGATTAAAATAAAAACAAATCTAGAGATATTGTAAATCATGTCTGAGACCGAAGCTGTTCGCTCATGGCTAAAATTAATGTGCCAGATGATCCCTGGTATCAAACAGGCTGTTTTTGTCATCTGTCCGAAAGAGAAGAATGAGTCCTGTAACTCTATTTATTGGCCTTCAAAAGTGCAGGTTGACAAGCGTATTGTTGATCAGGCTGATGCATCCATAAAACACAGGAAGCTGATTGACAAGGTATTGTCTTCTGAGCATGATGATTCATCAGTAGAAATAATTGTTGCCTATTACTTCGGAAGTTTTGAGAATTTTTCTGGCTCCCTGTCAATTTTACTGAATGCAAAACCATCACAGCGTGCAATCATTATACAAATGTTGCAGTGGGGCGAAAAATGGTTGCAGCTGTTATTGCAGCAGCATAAAACACATTCTATTGCTAAACCTCAAGAACCCACCAGCAAAACTCTGCGAGACCGATTATCCAGTTTTAATCTAAAGTCTTTCAAAGGCCTGGCTGTCATCGGTGTTGTCCTGGTGATTATGCTTTCACTGCTAAAAGGCACTTATCATGTGACTGCGCCCGCCAGTATCGAAGGACGTATTCAGCGCGTGATTGTTGCCCCGTTTGACAGTTTTATTCAAAGTGCCCATGTTCGAGCAGGTGAGAATGTCAGTGCAGGTGATCTCTTAGCAGAGCTAGATAAGAATGAGCTTTTAATAGAGCAACAGCGCTATCTGGCTCAAAAAAATGAATATAGTCGTCAACACCGTCAAGCACTGGCACAACGTGATATGGCACAGGTGGCGATATTCAAGTCACAGATGCGACAGGCTGAAGCAAAACTTAACCTGACGCAAAAGAAAATTCAGCGTTCCAGTCTGGTTGCACCAATTGATGGTGTAATCATCACTGGTGATTTAAGTCGTTCCCTGGGTGCACCGGTTAAAGTCGGTGATGTGTTATTTGAAATCGCACCACTGGATGAGTACAGACTGGTTATGCTGGTGGATGAAAAGCAGATTGCAGAAGTAAAAGTTAATATGAGTGGTGTGCTTAACCTGAAGGCATTACCCGCAACGGATCTTGATTTTGTTGTCAATAAAGTATCGCCGGTGTTTGAAGATAAAGCGGGTGGTATTGCTTATCGTGTAGAGGCTTCATTTAATCAACCAAATAATGCGCTTCGACCTGGTATGCAGGGTGTGGCAAAAATTGCTGTCACTGAGCGTAGTTTTGCCTGGATTTATTTTCATGAAATATACTATGCAGTTCGCTTCTGGTTGTGGTCATGGTGGATATAAAGCCAGCCAGTGAAACAGGCCTGGATGATTTTGAAAAATCCTGGGATAGCATTGCGAATAGTAAACTGGCACTGCGTGACTCTGTACATTTTTATCAACACCGTTATCGTGGTCAGGACTGGTTAATTATTGCCGACCAGCAGGATGAAAACTATTTTCGTTGTCAGCTGAATGCGATGGATTTTTTACAACGTCTCGATGGTGTTCATAGTGTCGAACAGGCATTGCAGGAAACGCAACGAGTTAATTCAGAACATCTATCCAGACAGGATGTATTGCTACTTATTGGTAATTTACATGCAGCAAAATTATTTTTGACCTCGGATATAGATGAAGAAAAAGTATCCAGCTCTGGTCTGTTTTCTATTTTTAAGAATGGTGCCTGGCTGCGGCCATTCGCCATAAAACTCTCGTTGTTTGATCCTGATAGCTATTTAAATAAAATATTGCCTTATATAAGGCCTTTTTTCAGCCTGCCTGCACTGCTCGTCTGGCTGGTAGCTGTAGTTTCAGCGCTTGTAATGAGCGGCTTGCACTGGCCTGAACTGGTAGAGTATGGTCAAGCGCGTTTCAGTGATCCTGAAAATCTTCTCTGGTACTGGTTAATTTATCCTGTGATTAAGGCTTTGCATGAACTAGGTCATGCTTTTGCGACCCGATTATGGGGTGGAGAAGTTCATGATATGGGTATTATGTTTCTGGTTTTCTTTCCTGTGCCCTATGTAGATAGTTCTGCAGCGCATCGTATCAATGAAAAACATCGTCGCATACTGGTCAGTGCTGCAGGTATTATCGTGGAGACTTTTCTTGCTTCACTGGCGATGTTTACCTGGCTCAATTCGGATTCCGGTTTAATACGTGATCTTGCTTTCGATATCATGATCATCGCCGGTATTTTAACCATACTCTTTAATGCTAACCCTTTATTGAAATTTGATGGTTATTATATTTTTAGTGAGCTCATAGAAATTCCCAGTTTGGCCACTCGAGCTAATCAGTATCTCGGCTATCTCATTAAGCGTTATCTATTGGCGATACCTCAAACTCAAACACCTGTGACAGCTGCAAGTGAGACTAACTGGTTATGGGTCTATGGAATTGCGTCGGGTATTTATAGAATTTTTATTACTTTTTTTATTGCTCTCTGGGTGGCGGGCAAATTTTTTATTGTCGGCGTGTTACTGGCCATCTGGGCGATTGTGTATCAGTTTCTATATCCAGCCATCAAGCACCTCCTTCATGTGACTCAACTGTGTCACCGTAATCAACGACTGGGCAGGTTGGGATTCGTATTAGTGGTTTTACTGGGTGCTGTTGTTCTCGTTCTGTTAGTTCCTGTAAAACATAGTAGTTATGCAGAGGGCATAGTGAGTATGCCCGAAGATTCACTAATAAGGTCAGGCACAGATGGCGTAGTGCTGGGTATCGAAGTTACTGAAGGTTCTCGAGTGAACGCTGGTTTGCCTCTGTTAAGGCTTGAAAATCTGCAGCTGGATACTCGTCGTGATGAACTGTTAGCCAGATTAGATGAGACCAGGGCGCGCCAGAAACTAACGATGTTACAAGACAGGAACCAGGCGGAAATATTCAGGGCGCGCATAACAGCCATAGAAGCTGAGCTTCGGGACGTGCAAAACCAGCTGGAAAGTTTGCAGTTAAAAAGCCCACGTGATGGTGTGGTTTCATGGGCAGGAGCTGAAGATCTACCCGGTCGCTATATCAGGCGTGGGGATATCGTTGGATACGTCTCGGATTCCACATACATGACTGCGCGAGTAGTGGTTTCGCAAACTAATATTGCACGCGTCAGGCGGGACACTAAGAACATACAGGTCAGGTTAAAAAGTCATCCTGAGCGAGTACTGGAGGCACGTTTAATTAGGGAGCAACCACAGGTTAGTCAACACTTGCCCAGTCGATTTCTGGGTTCTGCCGGGGGAGGTGAGATTGCTATCGACGTGCGTGATGAAAAAGGCTTACGCACCATATCCAGCATCTATTCACTGGAAATCAGGCTCCCCAGTGTACCGGGTATGTTTGTTGGCCAACGGGTTTATGTGCGATTTAATCATACAGATGCCTCTGTTGGCAGACGTATCGTGGAGTATTTAAACGGAATGATGCTAAAAGCAAATTCTTTTTAAAGTTTGATTTTTATCTATAAAGAGATCCAGAATAATTCTAAAAATCAACTAAACTTAGCCTAAGTTTCTAAAATTACTATTATTTTCTACATGTTGATTAACTTTCTTATGCGTAAACCGGGCTATCTTCAAAGAATATTGTTATTGTTTTTTAGCCTGCTCCTGTCTGGCCATATTTATGCCAATGATATCCCCACGGCGTACAGCCCGATTCCTGCGGTAGATTGTGTGATTAACCCCAGCCAGGTGATTGACCTGGCAAGCCCGGTGCGTGGTGTGATTGATCAATTACTGGTAGAGCGCAGTCAACAGGTGGTTGCCGGGCAGGTAATGGCCCAGCTTGATGCACAGGTGGAACGTGCTAATGTCGAACTGGCCAGTTTCAGGGCGAATATCCAGTCAGAAATTCAGTTAGGTGAAATTAACATGAATTTTGATTCCAGGCGGCAGAACCGGGTTGAATCCTTACACAGGGAGAAGGTTATCTCTGATGATATTGCAGATGAAGCACAGAGAGAAGCTAATGTATCTCGCTGGAACCTGGAGCAGGCACGTGAACTGGCTGAAGTGAGAAGGCTGGAATTACAACGTGCGCAGGCCCAGTTAGAGCAGAAATACATACGTGCACCCTTTAATGGTTACGTGCTGGACACTTTCAAACACCCCGGCGAATACGTAGAAGACCAGCCTATTTTACGTCTGGCACAGCTGGATCCGCTGGTGGTCGAAGCCATTGTACCAATGGAAAGCTTTGGCCAGGTTAAGGTGGGTATGCAAGCAGAGGTGATTCCTGAAGTGCTGACAGATAGAAAGTTCACAGGGCAGGTGATCGTCGTTGACCGAATGGGCGACACCGCGAGTAATACCTTTGGCGTGCGACTGGCGATCAGCAACCCGGATAATGCCATACCGGCTGGCCTTAAATGCCTGGTCAAGTTTTTCAAGCAGAGTGATGAACAGATTGAGCAGCAGGCGGCCCGGTATCGAGCCTCTCTCTTAGCTGAGACGAGTATCCAGAGAAACGAAAGCAATGAGTTTGAAATGGCTGGTAGCCAGCCTGAGGAGTTCACCCAGGGGGGGCAAAGTGAGATGGAATCTGCTGCCATACCTACTATTCTGGAGCAGCAAGAACCTGCCGTCATCGAAAAGCCGCTTGAAGTGGCTGAGAACCAGGGGAGTCCTCGTGGTTATCTGGTATTGATGCCGCAAGGCGAAACCCAGGAGCTTACCCGGGAACGCATCGCAAATTTGCGTAAATCCGGCATTCATGACCTGCAGGAGGTCGATCATGGTGTAAATAAAGGGCTGATTATGCTGGGTTTTTTCAGTACGCCTGACAGGGCAGAGCATCACTTACAGCGCCTTGAGGATCTCGGCTTTAGTGCTTTTATTCGTGAATGGTATTAAGCGCCTTATCAGCTGCATTGTCTGATGCGGTTATGCGGGAGACAATCATCGTCTATTAATAGCCATTTGTTCAAAAATACCGCAGCTAGATTCGAAAAAAGCCCGTTTTTAAACCATACTCAAGTGAAGGTAAAAGAATCGAATAAGCTTCGGCATTCGACTCATTGCTATCCAGAAGCAACCAAGAAGCATTATCTCTATGTCGAAGTCCACCAGCAAGTTATCACAGAATGAAGCCAGCAAGTTTTCCAGGCAATCCAGGCTGGTATTTGAGCGGATGGAATCGAAAATATTACTCTCCGCGGATGCTCTTGGAGGTGTCCTGCCTGCTGATCCGTTTGATCAGAATGAACCTGCCCTGGATCTGCAGCAGAGCGTGAGCCTGCTCGAAAGTACTCTCTTCAATGACCTCGACAGTGTATCTCTGGATGCGCTTGAGGGTCTGATAGCAGGCGACCCTGGTACAGAGCTCCGCCAGGAAATCATTTTTGTTGATGCCGGCACACCCGACTACCAGCAACTGATTGATGGCATTCAGCAGGATAGTGCTGTGCAGTACCATGTCGTGGTGCTGGAATCTGGCGTCGACGGTATACAGCAAATTAGCGATAGTCTTACAAATTACCAGTCCGTCGATGCTATTCACCTGGTGAGTCACGGCAATAGCTCAGGCATACAGCTGGGTGACACCTGGCTGGGGCTAAATTCCCTTGCTGGCTATAGTGAGCAACTGGAGAGCTGGTCTGCTGCTCTCAGCGAGCAAGCAGATATCCTGATTTATGGTTGTAACCTGGCAAGCGGTGAAGCCGGCCTGAGCCTGATCAACCAGCTGGCAGCGCTTACCGGGGCTGACGTGGCAGCCAGTGACGATCGTACGGGTAACAAAGCGTTAGAGGGTGACTGGGATCTTGAATACAGCACTGGGGATGTTGAAAGCGATATTGCTTTTTCAAATGAAACGCAAATCAAATGGAATTTTACCCTGGCAGCCGATAGCTTATTGCTATCTACCCTGTTTGATGTAAGCGGTAGTACTACACCTGGACTGGGCTCATGGACAGCGGGTGAAGTCATCGAATTCGGCGACCCTAATTTAACATTTGATCCTGCAGGTGTACCTGCAGATACTACCGACGGCACATTCTCCTCGGTCGTTAACCTGGATCTTTTTGATCCCAGCGGCAGCGGTGGTGACGATGATGTTTACATATCTGCAATGCATTATGTTAGCCAGAATATTACCGTGGGCTCGACTTTCACTTTTGATTTGCAGGCGGGTGATTTAATACTATCAGTAGCGCCATCTCCTGATGCCACCGAAACGTTGATCAGTAATAATTCCATTACGGTGGATAAAAGTGATGTGTTTGTATTTCGACCAGATACCCCGGGCGATTACAGTGTGGGTAACTTTTACATGTTACTGGATGACCTCACTTCTGGCGGTAAAAAAATCTCAGCCATATCACTGGTTGAACAAGATACAACGGTTGGTTCGACTACATTATCGGCTGGCACCTTCCTGTTTACTCAAAAAACGGATGGCATTCTTCTGGGTAATGACATTCATATCTTCACCAATGTCGAAGTGGGTGCAGGAACAACCAGTGGTATCACCAAGGTGCTTGTTGAGGGCGCTGACATTGGAATAGTAGATGATATCCTCGGTATTGATTTAATCGAAACCAGTACCACTATTGGAGGCACAACACTTTCGGCAGGTAATATCCTGGCTGCGGTGTCTAAGGATGCGAGTGTCGGTGATAACCTGCAAGCAGTGACTCCTTACGATGTCTTCTCGCTGGATATTACACAATCAGAACTGGATGGTGCAGGGCCTACCTATACC
>JBFHVK010000053.1:0-12722 GCA_041589615.1 Gammaproteobacteria bacterium
AGGGCTTATGAGGATAGGTCACCAGCCCTAGTTAGCTGGCAGGAAGTCAATTGGGTAGAGGATGGTTATGGCAGGCACACCCTCCTTGGGACCAAAATTAAATTTCTTAACTCGCTCTACAATCTTCTTCTCAAGTGCTGGTGCATCCATATCACTGGATTCCAGGCTACAGGCCGACACACTACCATCCGGCTGTATCGTCAACTTAAGTACAAGCTTACCCTGTAATGTCGGATTTTTACGCAATTCACGGTTATAAATGCGATACAGTGTGGCTTTATACCGATCAAATACAATCTGGATCTCTTCATCCGTTCTTGATGGACCCGGGCCATCACTCAATGGCCGTTCTTCGCCGAAGAAATCACTACCAATCGCGCTTTCAACGCGTGAGAACTCAACTCCACCCATGCTCTTACCCGTACCACCGACATTTCTGCTCAATGATGAGGTATTAATACCACCTGAAGCGCCGGTAGCCTGGGCTGTAACCAGTGAACGAGTCACCTTACGTGACTTCTGTCCCTTATTACTGAGCCTGGCCTGGGCACCGAGCTTCTGATCTGCAGAGTCATCCATCAACTCGGCAAAGTTATCCTTGAATGCGAGTAAGCCAGCAGATTCTGCCACCTTGCGTGCTTTCTTGGCCTGTTCTGTCTTAGGCTTGGGCACATCTTTCCTGGGTTTCTTTTCTTTTTTCTCTTTAGGCTCGAGCTTTTGCGGCACCTTAGGTGGCGGAGGTGGCTCTTTCTTAACAACAAGTTTGGCCAGTCGCTCGGGTATTTCTGCAGCCTCATCACGCGTCGGCACAGGTAAATCCCATAGCGGAATCAGGTATCCCATAACGATGGTAATGAGTAAGGTAATTAACAGTATGCGGCGGAAACGCTTTTCATCTTCTCCCTGTACCGTCCAGGGCATTATCATAGGACGGAAAGGATGTACGGTCATTTCACGTTCTATAACGAATTCATGCAGGCGCTCTTCTGCTCTTTCATGAATAACCAGGATTTCTTCATTCAGAATATTTATCTGCGCAATAATACTCTGGATGTCTTCCTTGATAAGTTCTCGACGTTTTTGAACTTCACGAACTTTTTCATCATAGTTAACCACCAGGTTATGCACCCGGTGATAATGCGCCATTGCCACATTTTTATCGCAGTCTTCACCCCAGAAGAGACAATCCCCGCCCAGCTTATTGAGTTTTTCCAGGCGATCAGTAATTTCGCTCAACAGAATATGCTGTTCGCGCTCCTGAAAAAGATCTTCCAGTTCAATATCAACCGAGTGCAGTTGATTCTCCAGATCATCAATCCGGCTTTGAGCCTGTTCAATCTTCTGATTGATCTGAGCCTGTTCCCTGGAGACGTCTATTTGTGTCAACGTATTAAAACCTTATGCGTCTGTTTTAGGTGTTTCTGCCTGCGAAGCTTTCTGTATAACAGCCAGTGATATTTTTCCATACCCAGCTGCAGTGCAGCTCGACATAACTTTCTTAAGCAGTTTAAACGGGATTGATTTGTGCGCTAGCACTGTGACTTCCTTACTCTCGGCAACCGTTCTGGTACTGATACCAATAACATTTTTACGTTGCTCAATTAAACGCGTCTGTATTGCTGTGATAACGGGTTCTTTAGATGAAATTACTTCCTGTGTTCTTGCAACCGGTTCGCCCATTATCATAATGACTTCTTCGGTTATCATAACAACCACAGTTTCACGCGGCTTCTTTTCTACCACTGAGTCAGGAAGAGTTATTTCCTTGGGCGGTTCCATAACTTCACTGGAAGAAGAATTAACTAAAAGAAAAAATACCAGTATGGTAAAAACATCCATAAGTGAAACCAGATTCAGGCCAGGTACTCTATTCTTTTTTGATCGCGCCATGCGATTCATGCGACGTGAATTCTGATTCATGGTGCATCCCCAATAGAGATATCCGGAAACAGTTCGTACTTATCCTTTTCTCCCGTTTCCGCATTGGGCAATTCTGCCAGACGTATGGCATCCATCACATGAACCAGTATTTCATATTCCATCTCCGGTTCCATAAGCACTGTTGCGTCAGTCTTTTCCGGGAAGTTACGCTTTATCTCAAGCAGATGCTTGGACAGTCCAGCGAAATCATACTGGTCCTCAACTTTTGGGAACCTGGCAACCACACGACGACCGTTACCAATCTCAAGCCCTTTTTCCCTAACAATTACTTCTATACTGAGCTTTACATTCGTGGGCGCGCTTGAACCCGCCGCTGTTGGCAAATTTAACTCCAGGATAGTCACACGTGAAAACACCGCTGTAATCAACAGGAATGGTACCAGCACCACCATCAGGTTAAGGAAGGTGGTGATATCCATCTCCGGAGTTTCTTTATCCTGTCGACGATAATGCCGTCTTCTAGACATTTTTTGCAGCCAGTGCAGTCTGACGTTTAGCAAACTCGGAAATGATATTCAGAGTTTTAACAGATGCCATTTCCAGGCTATCTACAATTTCGCCGGTTTTAGCCGTCAGTAGTGCGTGTGTAATCAGCAGAGGAATACCAGCCATTAGACCGAATGCCGTAGTATTCATCGCAACGGATATACTGGCCGATAATAAATCAGCCTTCTCAGCCGGGTTGGCATTTGCAACCGCAGTAAATGCTTCAATCAGACCCATGATAGTACCTAGCAGGCCCAGGAGAGTTGATATATTAGAAAATAGAGCAACATATGGTGTACGCTTTTCAAGCTGAGGAATAATTTCCATCATGCTTTCCTCCATCGCGATTTCAATATCATCACGACGACGCACAGACCCCTGTCGGGCAAGTCCCATATTCAATAAGCGTGCAATGGTAGATGAGTCATCAGCAATAAGCTCACGGGCCTTATCAAAATCCCCCTCTTCCAGCATAGGGTGAACTTCGTCCCAGACTTTGCGATTTGCACGTCGCACACTGCCCAGTTTAATAAATCGTTCAACAGCTATTGCAAGTCCAATCGCAAATACGATCAGAATCGGGTACATAAACGCACCACCTGTCTGGAAAAATCGTACGACAGTTTCGATAAATTCCATTATATTTTCCTCATTGTTTACACATGCTCAACCAATGGCATGTTAATTTTCTACTGAGTTTAGCACTGCAAATAGACTCCGTCCTGTATATGCAGAAAATACTAAACAATTTTATCTACTGTGACTCAACTCATAAAAATCAAGCTCACGCATAAACACCTCTTTATCCACTGGCCGCATAGATTCATCTAGAAGACCTGATGTCAGACTTGACCTAACACCTACTTCCGAGTTTTTCCAGGGCACAATATATAGTGATTTAGGTGCTTCTTTATTACCAATAATTGAAATACCTGATAATTCCTTAACCTCATTATCCTTTTTTACTGCTTTCTTTGCTTTCTCTTCAGCAAATACAGGAAACAGAAGAAGGCTTAAGATACAGACCAAAAATATTTTGTTCAATACATGCATAATATTCACCGTTATATTACTTAGCTACTCTTCTACTCAAATCTGCAATCCAGATATTCATTGTTTTATCATCGGGCCTCAGGCTTTGATAATGCTCATATTGTGATAGAGCACAGGGTAAATCGCGTATATACAGCTCACATAATATCCCCAGATTCCTGATTACTGGCAAGTAATCCGGATATCGGGTAAGCGCATTGGAGTATGCCTTTCTGGCGTCATCAAACTTACCCTGTTTTCGATACAATAAACCAAGCTGATTGTTTGCTACTGGGTGGGCAAGATCAACATTCACCGCTTCTAGAAGATATTTCTCTGCATTTGTTACATCACCTTTCTTATCATAGGCCATACCCAGGTTGACAAATGGAGCGGCTACACGCTTTTCCTCTTCAATCACCTGAAGTAACAATGCAATTGCTTCATCATAACGCTCAGCCTTAAGGTGACCCAGCGCTGAATTAAAGGCATCTTCCACATCTGAATCAACACTAATATTCTTCGGCGCCTCGTAACCTGATTGTGAAGTATCCTGCTTTACATCTTTTACACAAGCAGACAGGCCAATAGCAAACATAGCTAGAACAAATACCTTGAAGAATATAGCTGAGAAACTATTCATAACTTATGCCGCCACCTGTGCAGGACAGGTAATAACAGCTGCCTGTTCATTAGATGTCGTGGTATCAGAGACATTTTCTGGCTGCACCTCATCTTTATCAGTTTTTTCTGGCATAGATTCCGGTTGCTGCTGATCAGGTACCGGAACGACCTTCTCTGGTTCGCTCACAGGAAGCACCATACTCGGCTGTATAAATTCTACGTATGCGGAAATTTCTTCCGGTTTTGCATAACGCGCCGGCAGGAGAACAGCCAGCTTTTCAATACTATTATCGATCCATTTATTATAGATACCAAGATCCAGCAGTTCCAGATTCTTCTCATGAACATTAATCGACTTTTCCTCAAACGGATAAGCCTGCTCTTCAAGCACTAGCTCATACTGCTCAAGCTGCATTTCATTAAGGTTATCTGGCCGCTCAGACTGCATCAGGGCACGACTAAAA
This sequence comes from Gammaproteobacteria bacterium, assembly GCA_041589615.1. Lineage (GTDB taxonomy): Bacteria > Pseudomonadota > Gammaproteobacteria > SZUA-229 > SZUA-229 > SZUA-229. Next base: position 4,548 of record JBFHVK010000053.1, read on the forward strand.
TGGAAATATATTTCAGCTATTTCATAAGTCGCAGCCGCAGTTACAATTCCCACTTCATAGTCAACAAGAGCAGTTAGAGTATCTATAGCCTTCTTCATGTATTTCTTTTTCTTGTTGAGATTTTTCTTAAATGGCTTAACAAGTTTAACACTCTTAAAACGCTTAACCGCAGGTTCAGACAACACCAGGGATGCATTTGCTGCCAGGTATCTGGTTCTATCGGTACGTTCTTTCCCTGCTCGCAAATCGATGGCTACAATCAGTTGTAACTCTTTGATATAAAGTTTTTTATTATTACGCTGCTTATAGATGTCAGCAATTTTATTACGCATCTCGAGTGAATACTCAACTGGTTTTGGAAAGTACTTCACATATCGGGTATATATTGCAAGCGCCTTATCCGTATCATCAGCCTGCTCATATAATTCAGCAGCTTGCTGTAATGCCTCTCTACGTACATCGTCATCTTTAGACTCCTTCTCAATTCGCTCAAACTCAGCCGCAGCAAGAAGTAGCTTTCCATTTTCCTTGTATACAACAGCAAGCTTTTTAGTAACATCTGGCTGCAATTTATTCTCTGGATAATTCTTTCTAAAACCTTCAAGTACACTGGCAGCATTATCCCAGTCCTTGAGAGTAATTAATGATGCAGCCGCATCATACTCGGCAGTAGGGCGTATTTTAGATCCGGGAGCCGCTTTAGCTACACGCAAAAAGTGATTTGCTGCAGTTCTATGATCTTCCAGTTTTCGGGCCTGCTCACCCTGTTTATAGATAGAAGCAGCTAGATTTTCAACTAACTGAGCACGCTCTTTATGCTGTTTGTCCGTAAGACCCAGCACATTCTGATAAGCCACCTCCGCTTCACTGTATAAAGTAAGATCAAAAGAAGAATGCGCCACAACCAACCAGGCAGAGCGAATATATTTGGGCTCGATATTCGGGTACTTCTCAATTACATCTCGACCCACTTTAATAGCCAACGGATAATCTTTCACAGCATACAGATCATCAACTGCAGCAACCAGGACAGCAGGCGCTTTTTTATGCTGGGGATAAACCTCACCAAATTTAAGAGAGCTTCGAATAATCTCCATCTTCACAATACCACGTTGTGACTGATCTGCTGCTTTTAAATATTCACGGTAGGCAAATACAGCAGCATAACCTGCTTCGGCAGATTTCTTATGCGGCTCATAATTGTATGATGTACGCTCATACTCAAGTGCCGCATCTCTGTAATTTTTATTTTCTAGCAACAAATCTGCGAGCTGGTAATTGATACCTGGCGCCTGCTCATCTTCCGGGAATGAATCAAGAAATTCCTTATACCAGTGAATTGCTTCTGCAAAATTTTCGTTCCTGAATTTCCTGAGCCGTTTATTCTGGTAAAGTGCATGGTAGTGATTAGCCAGGTCAACCAGATTTGATTTGAGGAACACAATCACATCAGGATATGTATTAATATCAAAAAACGTCCAGTAATTTGCCCTCAAGCCATACGTTGTTGCGAATTTCTTTTTTGACTCGACGACAAGCTTTGGAAATCCACCTTTCAGATAAATTTCTATAACCCTGATATGAAAATGAGGAGACACCTTATTCAGGGGGTTACGTTCAACATAGGTGTTATATGCCAGTGCTGCATCACCATAACGCCTCTTGGTTAGATAATACTCACCCAGATGACTATAAATACTTGCTTCATATTGACGCGGACCATTCTTTTCAAAATAACTAACAACTGATTCGGGACCTCCCAGATAAGAAAAACTTAAACTGATTACCCTGAAGGTATCGTCCATACGCTTACGTTCTATTTTATCATCAACCTGTTCAAACTCGTAACCAATGGATAATTTGTAATCCAGCAAGGCGATAAAGTCATTAAGCGCTTCTTCGTATAATTCCTGCTTAAAGAAAGCCCAACCCTGTTTGTATAGCGCAAGATCATAAAATGCTGAACTAATGCCAAAATCTATAACTGCCTTGTACGCCTCTTCAGCATCAAGGAATTTTTTACGTGTAAAGAAATATTCAGCACGACGAAATTGAGCCTCGTCGATATGCCTTGATTGTGGATACGTAGTAACCAGCTTATTCAGCACTTCCATTGCCTTATCGACCTGACCTGTTTCCTCATAAGCTCTTGATAATTGATATAGCACCTGGTCATTACGTTCATAGTGAGGATATTTAACCAGCAGACCTTTATATAGCTCTATTGCTTCTTTTGCTCCCGCAGATTGCAAATCATCTGCAATAGCGGCATCCGTAGTAACACTGACTTTCTCATCTTTAGTCTTTAAATCTGTTTTTGCCGCAGCTCGCTTTTCAAAAGCTTTCTGAGATTCACTTACATCAGCTATCGCCTTATCCCGGGTCTGCAAGTCTTCAGCTGCAACTACTTTTTCTTCACCTGCATCTACAGCTTTTTTAATGGTTTCTGTTGCTGGCAGACTAGCCGGTTTTGTAATATCAACTGTTTCACCTGTAGCCTGTTTCACATTGGCATCAAAGCCATACTCTTTTTCAATTTTCAAATCAGCAAGACGTCTTAATGCTTCAGGTGTCATCGCAGATTCAGGAGTTTCCTGAAGAAACTTCTGATAACTCTCCATAGCCTTATCCAGGCTACCCGTTATTTCAGCTTCCTCAATAACTGGCTCGATATTTTCTAGACTCGCCAGTGTTTCCCTGTCACTACTTAATGCGCAGCTATACAATATTGAAACTGCAGTCAATAAAATTAACAGTTTGAAATATTTACCTGAACCGATCATTCAGCTGCCTCCTGCAACTGTTCTACAGGCATTTCTTCTACCGCTTTCACATCACCTTCTGTAGTAACTGGCTGTTCAGATTTCGATTCATTCAGACTTTCCTGCTCGAGCTTTTCAAGTATTTTCAGCTCTTCTGCCTTTTCCTGTTTTTTGGTAGCACGGTCGTAGCTTTCTGCCAATGCAAAACGTGCTTTAATCTGGTATTCCTCTAGTAAATTACGGCGCCTTTCAAGCTCATTTACTGCCATTTCTTCTATCATCCGACCTTGTCGCGCCATACTTCCATCGACTTTTATCTGCATAGCCTGTATGCGCGTTTTTAACTGGCGGATAGGTATCTCATATCCCTCATAACTTTGTGTCGCGGCCTGGCGTGTTCGTACAAATGATTTATAACTTTCATTCAGGTTTTCAATATATACATCCAGCTGCTGCATCTGCTTGTAGGCACTGGTTAAACGCTCATGGTAGTACTTGTTAACCTGCCAGCTTAATACGCCCTTCAGGCGCGAGATTCGTTGCCTGACTTCATCAGTATATAATTGTGGATTATTCGATAGATATAACTCGATCTTTTCAAGGTGATCCTTGATGCCTCGTTCTTCGGCTGTAGCAAGATAATCCGGGCGACGTGATATGACAATTGATTTCAGCCTTTGATCAAGCCTGTCACGTTGCTCCATACGTAAGCGTATTCTTGCATCAAGTTTTTTAAACTGCTGCTGCACAACAGGTAACAATGGCTCATAGTATTGACGTCGCAACTCAATAAGCTCAAGATAAACATCGAGACTGGCTAGCCAGTAATTCAGTCTTATTTTTAATTCTGCAAGATCTCGATAGTTTAATAATGACTGTTGAAAATCATTAGATGCCATTAAAGACATAATGTATCGTGTTTCTGGTGTGTCTGGCCTGTCCCTTAAATTGTGCAGCCAGTGCTGATCTCTCTCACCTTCCTTATCAAGTACAGCATTAAGAAACTTGCCTTCTCTTACACTTTTAATTGAACCTTCAAGACGATCGATTTCTGCTCCGAAGTTTTCCATTGCTTTGCCATAAGCCAGTGCCGCCTGGCCATAATAGTGTAACTGGCTATAGGCATAGGGCACTGCGAGCATTGACTCCTGCACTGCTTCATTCGTGATATTCCTTTCATGCAGTATGCGCCAGGGCACCAGTGCTTTTTTAAAATTTCCAAGTGAGACATTTACCCAGCCAGCACCAAGTAGGGCACGGTTTGCGTATGGACCTTTCAACCTAACGCGGCTGAAATAATTTCTTGCAAGTTCTGGCGAACCATTCTCCAGCATCCTGTTAGCCAGCATTAGATTTGCACGATCTTTTAAGGCCAGAACCGAGCGATCGCTGCTATTCATTTTACCGACTTTATCGAGTACTGCTATCCCCTGCTTTTCGTCGCCACTCTGTATCAGTGCAATACCAAGATTGTACTCAATAAAACCTTCGTATTTTTCTTCATTCTGTATTGATTTAAGCAGTGTCACAGCTTCAGAAAATTTACCATTCGAGATGCATACCTGAGCTCGCAGGTATATTTCATCCACTCGTAAATCTTCAGCCATCTCTCCCTGAATTTTATCAAGGATATCCATCGCATTCACTGGCTGGTTTTTCTGGTAATAAATTTTTGCTAGTCGATATGCAGCTTCGTTACGTATTGTCTGGTCAACATTTGATTCAAGAATAGCCTTGATTGCCCTGCCCGCACGCTGGTGCATACGGTAAGCGAGCTCGAAGCTTCCGATTGAGAATTCGGCGTGATTAATATGTTGATTAAATGGATCTAGAGATGGGTCATCCAGACCATAGAACTGTCCAAGCTCAGCATCCAGTTTACTGATCGCATCAAAATGCCTGTTTTGCAGGGCATAGTATATAGCCTCACCATAAAAGATATCTTTTAATTCTGGTGCTTCATCAATTGTATTCTCCGCATTAGCAACGGATATACAAAATAAAGAATAGACGAAAAATATTTTCCTTAGCATCTGCGGATGGCCGGTTACCAGTCTTTAAACAGGATGCCCTCATCACCTGCATCCGGACCGCCTATTTTAATCTCCACAAACTTCGGCCCAACAGATTTTTTAAGCGTGTACTGACTACTGCGTTTCATTTCGCCACCGGTCGATGACTTGGCTGAATAGCTTACTATCAATGTATGCTCACCTGTGCGTATATTACCTGTATAGATTTTCTGCACACCGCCTTTCTGCATAGCTTCTAGTTCACGGTATGTATATAGATGATGAGCCAGTACTTTATTTTCCAGCTTTATCTGCACGGCATCCAGTCTCAGGTCTTCTGGCTCCCCCAGCGACACAAACAATGCAAACTGGCTATTTGATGGGTAAAGTAGCTTTTCTTCCAGTTGCAACAGATCAGCAGTCAGGTCTATCACATCTTTCTTAATATCCTGAACCTGCTCGTCCAGCCCTTTAATCTGTTCTCTTGTTACATCTGCCGCAGTCAGGGGCATGGAAATCAACATCAGCCAGATGCTCAGGCCTGTCATAAATTTACGCATAATATCTACCTGTTTATCCTATCCACAAGGAAGCCGAATATTAAGTATTTACGATTTACTAAAAAAAATCCGTCGAACATCTCACACTACACGAACAGCTTCTTTGATATTTTATAATTTTACTTATTATAATCAATTATTTATAGCGCTTTTTTCATACTTTGTCTTAGTTTTTTAAGCTAATTTAACATTTATTGACATTATTAACGATATTTCACCCTGTCTCAAAGCTGATTTGATATAGGCGATGCTCATCACTTACATTTTGCATAATCACACGCACAAAAAAAGGGGCCCGCAGGCCCCTTTTTCTATACAGTCCGTAAAGATCAGGCTTCCTGAGCCTCGGATTCTTCACTTACCGCCTTCATGCTCAGGCGAATTCGACCCTGACGATCGATTTCCAGCACTTTAACCTGGACATTTTCACCTTCAGACAGTTTATCACTGACTTTTTCAACACGTTCTTCAGAGATCTGCGATATATGTACCAGACCTTCCTTGTTAGGCAGAATACGTACGAATGCACCGAAATCCATAATCTTGATAACTGTGCCATCGTAGATCTTACCGACTTCAGCTTCTGCTGTAATTTGCTCGATACGAACCTTCGCAGCTTCTGCAGCATCGAAGTCACTGGATGCGATCTTCACATTACCATCATCATCGATATCAATCGTAACACCGGTTTCCTCTGTGATTGACTTGATCACAGCACCGCCCTTACCGATAACATCGCGAATTTTCTCAGGATTAATCTTCATCTTCAGGTAGCGAGGTGCATAATGTGACATTTCAGTGCTAGGCTCTGAAATCACCTTATTCATCTCACCCAGGATAAACATTCGACCGGCTTTTGCCTGATCAAGTGCTTTTTCCATGATTTCTTTAGTAATACCTGTGATCTTGATATCCATCTGCAGTGCGTTTACGCCATTAGCCGTACCCGCTACTTTAAAGTCCATATCACCAAGATGATCTTCATCACCCAGGATGTCACTTAATACTGCGTAGTTATCACCTTCTTTTACCAGCCCCATCGCGATACCTGCGATTGGTGCCTTAACCGGTACACCCGCATCCATCAGGGCCAGTGAAGTACCGCAAACCGATGCCATTGAGCTAGAACCATTTGACTCAGTGATTTCAGAAACAACGCGGATTGAGTATGGGAATTCATCAGTGCTTGGCATACAGGCCAGAACACCACGTTTCGCCAGGCGACCATGACCAATTTCACGACGACCCGGTGTACCAACACGACCGGCTTCACCAACTGAGAATGGAGGGAAATTGTAGTGCAGCATGAAGCTATCAACCATTTCACCTTCCAGCGCATCAATTTTTTGAGCATCACGTGATGTACCCAGCGTTGTTACAACCACTGCCTGTGTTTCACCACGAGTAAATAATGCTGAGCCGTGAGTACGTGGCAGAACGCCTGTGCGAACAGTAATCGGACGCACATCATCCAGGTTACGACCATCGATACGCTTCTCACCCGCGATAATGCGGCCACGTACAATGCTCTTTTCAACTTTATAGAATGCACCTTTAACTTCATCAGCACTGAAGCCATCATCAGAAGCCAGCTTTTCTACTGCAGCATCACGCACCTTATCAACGGCTGCGTAACGCTCGAGCTTTTCAGAAATCTGGTAAGCCGCTGTTAAATCAGTAGTGACTGCATCAGTCACCTGCTTCAGCAGGTCTTCGTTGGTTTCTGGTGGAGTCCACTCCATCGCAGGTGTATTAACTTCGGCAGCCAGTTCCTTGATCGCATTGATAACAACCTGGAACTGCTCATGACCAAACATAACAGCACCCAGCATCACATCTTCTGACAGCTGGTCAGCTTCTGATTCAACCATGAGAACTGCGTCTGATGTACCTGCTACAACCAGGTCAAGCTGAGACTCTTTCAGCTGGCTGAAAGTTGGATTAAGAATGTAGTTACCGTCTTTGTAACCAACTCTTGCCGCACCCACAGGACCCGCGAATGGCGCGCCTGAAATAGAGAGTGCAGCAGAGGTTCCGATCAATGCCGCGATATCCGGATCAATGTCGGGATTCAGGGACATAACTGTCGCAATTACCTGAACTTCGTTTGTGAACCCTTTGGGGAATAGAGGGCGAATTGGGCGGTCGATGAGGCGGCTGGTCAGAGTTTCTTTTTCTGATGGTCGACCTTCACGCTTAAAGAAGCTTCCTGGAATCTTACCGGCAGCGTATGAACGCTCCTGGTAATTAACCGTTAAAGGAAAGAAGTCTTTAGGCTCTCCACCTTTTACAGCAACTGCCGTAACCATGACGACAGTGCCGTCCATATCTACCATAACGGCACCTGAAGCCTGGCGAGCAATCTCACCGGTTTCGATAGTTACGTTATGATCCCCAAATTGAAACGATTTTTTAATTGCGGTCACATTTGTACCCTATTTTTCTGGTTTTATTAACGGCGTAACCCAAGGCTTGAAATCAGATCCTTGTAGCGATCTGTATTCTTAGACTTAAGGTAGTCCAGTAACTTACGTCGCTGGTTAACCATACGCAATAGACCACGACGTGAATGGTGGTCCTGCTTATGACCTTTAAAATGTTCTGTAAGCTGTGTAATACGTGAAGTTAACAGAGCTACCTGTACTTCTGGTGATCCTGTATCGCCTTCACCACGTGCATATTTAGATACGACTTCAGCTTTGTTTGCAGCTGTCATTGACATAGTCAAAACTCCTGACTCAGTTTGCCTCGAAAAAAGATTGGGGATTTTATCACGATTTACGTCCGCTACCAAAGCCTTTAGACAAGGATTTTGTATATAAAAACAATCAGATGGAATTC
>JBFHVK010000054.1:0-12718 GCA_041589615.1 Gammaproteobacteria bacterium
AAGGCTTTTTCATAACCTGCATGGATGCTTGCTTGAGGAGAATTACCGTTTCTTAGTTCTTCTCGAATACGTTCAAAGATAAGTACGTTTGCATCTACCGCCATACCGACTGTTAATACGATACCTGCAATACCAGGCAGGGTTAAGGTTGCCTGCATGAGCGATAGAACTGCGGTAATCAGTATCAGGTTGGCGGTGAGCGCAACATTGGCGATCAGGCCGAATGATCGGTAGTAAATAACCATAAATACCAGCACAAGACCAAAGCCTATCATTACCGAGTTGAAACCCTGTTCGATATTGTCTTTGCCGAGACTTGGTCCAACTGTTCTCTCTTCTACAATTTCAACCGGTGCTTTTAGTGCACCTGCTCTTAGTAGAAGCGCAAGGTCACGTGCTTCAAATGATTCGAGGCCGGTGATCTGGAACTGTTTGCTGAAAGCATCCTGAATGGTTGCCACATTGATGACTTCTTCCTTACGGGTTTTTTCCTTAACTTTTTTGCCGTCGATAATTTTGGTGACGACCTTGTTCTCGATAAATACCACTGCCATTGGCTTCTTGATATTGTTACGAGTAACTTCACCCATTTTCTTCGCGCCCTTGCTATCGAGTCTCACACTAACTGCAGGTGTTCCTGATTGTGTGTCGATAGTTGATGAGGCGCTGTTAATCTGGTCACCAGTAACGATAACGCGTCGCTTGAGGAGTACCGGATCTCCGTTGCGTTCACGATACAGTTTTGCATTAAGCGGAATAGAACCGCCCTTATCTGCACTATACCAGTCGGCACGTGTGCCTTCGGCCAGACGAAATTCGAGTGTCGCTGTTGCCCCGAGTATATCCTTGGCGCGAGCAGTATCCTGTACACCTGGAAGCTGCACGACGATACGGTTTTCACCCTGTTGCTGGATAACCGGTTCTGCGACACCCAGTTCATTTACACGATTACGTAAAGTCGTTACATTCTGCTGGATAGCAGAACGTCTCTCGTTACGTATGGCTGTTTCAGTTATTTTTGCGATAACTTTAAGTTTGTCGTCATCTGTGCTGAATTCCAGGTCGCGAAATTGTGAATTTAGCTTTACGCGCCCCTGCTCCATAACGTTGGCATCATGAAACTGGATGGTAATCCCTGACTCTTCTCGCCTGACGCCACGATATCGAACTTTTTCTTCTCGTAGGAAACTGCGCATCTCTGAAGCCAGGTCATTCTCCATACGCTCCAGTGCTGAATCCATGTCGACTTCTAGCAGGAAGTGTACGCCACCGCGTAAGTCCAGGCCGAGATACATCGGTAATGCGCTTAATGATTGCAACCATTCAGGTGTGGCAGGTGCAAGATTAAGCGCAACAGTATAGTCACCATTACGGCTAATAAAATCGAATGATTTAACAGTATCTGCAGCTTCGAGTTGCTCATCTTCAGAGTTCAGTCGAATTAATAACTGTCCATCTTTCAACTCGCTTGATTTAGGTTGAATCGATGACTTGCGTAACAGGTCGTCGACTTTATTCTGTGTCTCAGCGTCAATCTGCTGGTTACGCAGTGATACGAGAACAGAAGGATCTTCACCATACAGATTTGGCATGGCGTAAATCCCGCCTACTACAAGCACAACGACAAGTAGCAGGTATTTCCATAAGGGATACTGGTTAATCATTCTTATTGCCCGAAATTATTGGAATATTTAGTGACTTTATATTTTTAATTGCTCTGTTCTTTGATAGTGCCTTTGGGCATTAAAGAACCAACAGATGCTTTCTGCACATTGATAGTGACATTGTCACTGATTTCGAGAGTCACGAAGTTTTCAGATACTTTGGTGATTTTTCCAAGAATGCCGCCCTGGGTAAGTACTTCATCACCCTTGCTCAGAGATTCAACCATTGATTTGTGTTCTTTGGCACGTTTGCTCTGTGGGCGAATCAGGAAGAAATAGAATAAAACAAGAAGTCCAATCGGGAACAGTAACGCTGTGATCGGGTCACCCTGTCCTGCAGCAGCGCCGCCTTCAGCCAATGCATCGGATATAAAAAAGCTCATTATGTATCTCCACCTGTCAGGGTTATCAATTTGCGACCTGTTTCAGTTATGGTCGCGGGTTTAAAATTGCGCTGTATTATGCCATTTATGGCAGAAAACTTCAGCCGGAATTCACTATTGGTCGTTTTGACGGCTTGCGTAGAATTCTTCTACATAGGTATCAAAGCGGTCTTCTTCAATGGCTGTACGGATATCTTTCATCAATTGCTGGTAATAATGCAGGTTATGGATGGTATTTAACCGTGAACTGAGGATTTCCTTGCACTTGTCCAGATGGCGTAAATAGCTGCGGCTATAGTTTCTACAGGTATAACAGCTACAATTCTCATCCACAGGCCGGGTGTCATCCTTATATTTGCTATTGCGTATCTTGATGATACCGGTAGAGGTATAAAGAAAACCGGTACGGGCATTGCGAGTTGGCATTACACAGTCAAACATATCCACGCCGCGGCGTACTGACTCAATAATATCTTCTGGTGTGCCGACGCCCATCAGGTACCTTGGGTGATCCTCTGGTAACAACGGTGTCGTCACCTCAAGTACTTTGTTGCGCTCGTCCTTGGGCTCTCCGACCGACAGGCCACCGATTGCATAGCCGTCAAAGCCGATATTCACCAGCGCCTTTGCAGACTGCTCTCTTAGCTCCTCGTACATGCCGCCCTGGACGATTGCGAATAGTGCCGAGTCGTTGCCCTCATGGGCTGTCTTACTGCGTTCAGCCCAGCGCAGCGAAAGCTCCATGGAGTCTTTCGCTTCTTCATGGGTTGCCGGATACGGTGTGCATTCATCGAAAATCATCACGATATCGGAACCAAGCTCACGCTGGACCTGCATTGAGGTCTCAGGTGTCAGCATCACTTTCGACCCATCGACTGGTGAGTTGAAACTCACGCCTTCTTCGGTGATCTTGCGCAGTTTTGCCAGGCTAAATACCTGAAAACCACCGGAATCCGTCAGGATAGGTTTATCCCAGTGCATAAAGTCATGCAGGTCGCCGTGTTTCTGGATGATCTCTGTGCCCGGACGTAGCATCAGGTGGAAGGTATTGCCCAGTATAATCTCAGCGCCAAGTTCCTTGAGTTCTTCAGGTGTCATTGCCTTGACTGTTCCATAGGTGCCGACCGGCATAAACGCCGGGGTTTCGATGGTGCCTCTGGGAAAGCTGATCTGGCCGCGCCTTGGACCTTTGTTTCCTTTAATTAATTTGAATTGCATCAATGACATATAGAATACTTTTAATGTTAATTATTACTAATCTGCACAGTCTGATTTCTGCAGGAACATGGCGTCTCCATAGCTGAAAAAACGGTATTTCTGTTCCACGGCATGGGCATAGGCGTTCATGATATTGGACTTTCCTGAAAAAGCACTCACCAGCATTAACAGGGTTGACTGAGGCAGATGGAAATTGGTGATCATCGCATCGACCACCTTAAATTCGTAGCCCGGGTAGATGAAGATACGACTATCACCGTGAAATTCGGCCAGTTCTCCCTGCATCGCAGCCGACTCAAGGCTTCTGACTGAGGTGGTGCCGACGGCAATAACCCGCCCACCCCGTGCTTTCGCCTGACGTATCATTTCAACGACTTCGTTATCGACATCGATATATTCAGCGTGCATATGGTGATCTTCGATGTTATCGACTCGCACGGGCTGAAAGGTACCGGCGCCAACATGTAGTGTGACAAAGCCAATGTCTACACCCTTGAGCTTTATCTGTGCTAGTAATTCTTCATCAAAATGCAGGCCTGCTGTAGGCGCGGCAACCGCACCTGGCTGCTCAGCATAAACTGTCTGGTAGCGCTGTTTATCTTCCGCTTCATCATCACGTGAAATATAAGGTGGAAGGGGCATATGCCCGTAGGTATCCAGTAATTCCAGTACACCCTGAGGGTTTTCGAAGCGTAATTTGAACAGCTCGCCTTCTCGTTCCAGCATGGTCGCATGAATCTCGCCTTCCAGCAGCAGGCTGGCGCCGGCCTTAGGTGATTTGCTACAGCGAATATGTGCCAGCAGGTGGTGTTCATCAAGAACCCTTTCGACCAGTACCTCCAGCTTGCCGCCGGTACTTTTCTGCCCATGCAGGCGAGCCGGAATGACCCGTGTATTGTTAAAGATCAGCAAATCCTCGGGCTGGATCAGCTCGATAATATCGGTGAACTGGTGATCTATGCATTCAGCGTCCCGTAACTCCAGCAGGCGGCTAGCCGTGCGTTCTTTCAGGGGGTGCTGGGCAATCAGCTCTTCGGGCAGGTGGAAATCAAAATCGGCGGTACGCATGGCGCGGGAGTTTACCACAAGATTTGTGCTGGCTGGGAATGCTAACGCACAGTAAAAGCAGAAGAAAACTCCTGCGCATCCATATGTTCGCTGAATTAGTGCATTACGTTAAGGCTCCTGTGACTTAAGAGACTCTGCATTCCTTCTAGAAACAGGCGGGAATGACGATGCTATGCTGATATTCAAGGCTAGGTGCTGAGCTTATCAAATGTACGTTCATTAAATCTGATGGCTTGCTAAATCGATACTTACTGCTGCATCACACTGAGGTGTAGGGACTAATTTATTGTATGGAAATGACTTCGTAGAGTACTAAATAACTATTTGCATAATCGATATCAGTTACTCGTCATCCCTGAATGCTTTTATCAGGGATCCAGTGACTTAAGAGGCGCTGGATTCCCGCAGGAAACATGCGGGAATGACGATGCTATGCTGATTATCAGGGTAAGATCAGATTTACAGACGTAGTTTTGTTTAACACGTTACGTCATGAAGGCAGGAATTCTATTGGATAGGTTACGGTAACCTTTTCAACAGGCTTGGCACCGAAGTTAAATAGCTTTATACGACTCACCAGTCTGGATTCAAGTTTCTTGTCATTGAGTTCGCTGGATACGATTTTAACCTGTGTTACCTTGCCGCTAGGTGCAATGGTAATGGCCAGTACAATTTTGCCCTTGAGGCCAGGATTGGTACGACGTGCACGGTTATAAATTGAGTACAACTTGCTCTTGTTCTGGTCGAAAACGATGGTGATATCTTCTTCGGCCCTGACACCGCCGCTACGTGAACGGCTCTTTGATTTCGCATCGGCAGCTCGTTGCTGGGCTTCGGGTGATAATAATGACTGGCGTACCTGAGTGATTTCACGTTGTGATAAAGTGGTTTTACCAACACTTGTTGTGTATTCACCCGCATTAACACCACCACTACCCTGGGTTGCATTTGCAGTTAGTAGCCCCTTGTTTACACTGGCTGCTTTGGTGGCAGATGCTGATGTTTTAACCTTGCCACCCACCATGGAGCTAACATCCGATGTATCCATCAGGTCTGCAAGTTCATTGCCCAGTGCAAGGAGGCCACTCTCAGCAGCTTTTTCGCGTGCTTTTTTCTGTGTTTTAGTTAAAGGCTTAACATCGGCCTTTTTCTTTTCGGGTAGTTTCTTAACCTTGGGCTCTGGCTTGGGTTTGGGTTTTGGCTTCGGCTTCGGCTTTTCAACTTTCGGCTTGGGCTTTTCCTTTTCCATAATAAAATTCGCGATACGCTCAGGCACAGCTGTTCGCGCATCACGTGGCTTTTCAGGTACATCAATAGAAGATAAAACAATGCCGAGTAAAAGCATGATGACAACCACGATGGCTGTAATCAGTTTGAACTGGTGATCACTTTTACTTTGTGGGTTCCAGTTTAAAGCCAGTTGTTCATAATACGCCGCAGACACTAGGAGCTCTCTCCTGAAGCCGCTTTCTGCATCGCTGCAAAGGCTATCTGTGTATAGTTGGCTTCGCGGCAGGTGGCGAGGATTTTTCTCAGTAGTTCATAGGGGATATTTTCATCACCCATAATCGTCACAGCCTTTCCCTGGGTTTTTCCATCGGGTGATTTAATTACACGGGTTTTAGATGCCTGGAATTTAAGTTCTTTTTCCAGGCTTTCTATAAGCGGTGCATCAGTACTCATTATCTGGTTGATAATGCCAACTTCCCTGCCCTGCACTAGTATGCTTCGCTGAGTGACTGCAATAATCAGTGTTTCTTTAGGCGCTTTAGTGGCGACAGAGGTTGGCAGGTGAATATCTTTTTTCTTGGGTAGCTGCTGTACATTGGAAGAGCTTACCAGTAGGAAGAAAACCAGAATGGTAAATATATCCATTAGTGATACAAGATTTAGCGCAGGTTGCTTTCTTCTGGCATGGTGCCTTTCCATGCGTTTTGCTCGGCGTGACATCTTCATCATTTTGAAGTTGCCTCAGCTGAGTCAGCAGCTTTATCTGTTGCCTGTTCAAGGGCTGGCGCATCACCAATAGAAATATTAGGGAATAGCTCAACAGTTTCTACATCAGTAAACTGGATTACATCTGCAGAACGGACACGGTCCATTATCTGTATGAGAGTTTTGTAGTTGATCTTCGGTTCCAGTAATAAACTGATGTTCTGCTCATCCGGGAATCGAGTTTTAATTTCTACCAGAATATCTGTAAATGCTTTCCAGTTTGTTTCTTCTTCTGTGCGTGGAAAGTATTTGATCCTGCCAAGATTGGAATCCCTGATCTCAAAACTGTTATTTCTCACTACAAGTTCCAGTTGTAGCTTGATTTTCTCTTCCTGTTTTGCAATCGCACTTTTCGATGGCAAATTTAATTCGAGCACAGTAATACGTGAGAATACTGCCGTAATCAATAAAAACGGTACAAGTATTACCATCAGGTTAAGAAACGCCGTGATATTAAGCTCAACTGTTTCCTGTAGGTGTTTGCGTCTGACCAGTTTCATACTGTGTCTCTAATGGGTTGGCTAATCGTTAGCAATCAGATTCAGGCACTTAACAGCTGCCATTTCAATGTTGTCTACCAGACGCGCAGTTTTGGTTACCAGGTATGAATGAATCAGGATCAATGGTATAGCTGCTATCAGGCCAAATGCTGTTGTATTCATGGCTACAGATATACTTGCAGATAACAGGTCAGCTTTTTCGGCAGGATCGGCACCAGCTACCGCTGTAAAAGCCTGTATAAGACCAATGATGGTTCCAAGAAGACCTAAAAGTGTGGCTATATTTGCAAAGGTTGCCAGGTAGTGAGTACGTTGCTCTAGTTCAGGCATCACTTCCATCATGCCTTCTTCCATTGCAGATTCGATACCTTCACGACTTGCATTTGCTGATTTTCTTGCAAAGCCATAATTAAGCATGGTTGCCAGTGGGGTATCTACCGCTTCAGTAAGTTTTGTAGCACGGCTAAAATCCTGCGCCTTGAGCATAGGTACCAGCTGGTCCCAGACTTTCCTGGTGCGCCCCTGTGTTTTCATTATATATAGAAAACGTTCAATGGCGATTGCCAGGCCCAGGGCAAGTACCAGCAGAATGGGATACATAAACGATCCACCTGTCTGAAAAAATTTAACTAACTCCATGGAGTATCCCCTTATAGATGAAGTATTTTTGCCAATTTTATAAAACTTTAAACGATCGGCAAACCATTAATTACAATGCGGCCTATCAATTAGCTGCATATTATACCTATGTATGGATGAAATTAATCATCGATATCAGAATTTTTGAAGAATGCGATGGTTTTCATAAATATTGAAGAATCATTTGCCTTGGCATTTGATTCTTCATTAGATTTACGGCCATTAAATTCTTCATCAATCTTGTCAAGTACCGACTTACGTTGCGCTCTATATTCATCAAAACCGATATGATGTTGATAATAATTTTTAGATAGTTCACGCAACATGGCGGAATAACTAAGGTCGCTCATGAACCCGTCCTCAATTCTCTAAGTACTCTGAAGCCAGTGGCTTTATCTGCATTGCCATTGTGACTTACCGTTGTAGTGATATCACAGTTGTCCATGGATTCCTTAAAAGAACCACCTACGGCAACCAGCTTGCGTCCCTTGTCATATACCCATTCCTGGACGTTGCCTACATAATTTACCAGTCCCCAGCTATTCTGGCGACCAATATTAACCTGCACTAGCTCTTCACCTTTTTGTATGCCACGTGTACTCAATTTACAGTTACGATTTGCATCAAGGGCTTTGCGTCTTGATTTTGCAGCATAAAGCCATTCGTTCTTTGTTGGTAGTCGATATTTCTGGCCTGACTGTCTACTTAGCCACTTCAGGTATGCCTTAACAACAGTCAGTTCCATTTCGGAAGCTGGTAACTCTGCATTGCTGGCATTTAGCTGTGCACACTGTTTTGTGCTCTTACAGAATGCATTAAGTTCATTAATTGAAACTTCATACTTGCCTATGGCAAAAGCTGAAATCCTGCTGTTAGCTGGAATTACAACGAGTTCAGGTCCACTTCCTGCATCTTTAATCTTATCCTTGCAAACTGCGCGTTTGCCTCTTGAGCCCAAACCAGCGAGTGAGATATCACAGGGATCTCTATCTTTTATAGTAATGGCAGCCAGAACCCTGTTGGATTTGAAGATGCGCAAACTATGTCGTTTCGCTTCTTCTGCTCTTTCAGGAAAAGCCTTGCCGATCTGTGTGATACAGGCGGCGAGTGATTTTACGATATTACCTTCCAGGCTGTTATAGCGCTTAAGATCAAGCTCTTTCAATCGTATAATAGCCGTTTCTATATTGCGCATATTTAAGCGGCCCTGGCATTGTAGCTGGGTAGTTACATTTTCAAGTGCAACATCAAATAATGAAGTCTGTTTGGCTTTTGTTGTTATTGCAGGCTTAACGGGCTCAGGTTTGCTCTGCTCGGATAGCATTTTTTGCTGCTGTGCTTCTGCCTGTCTGGCCTTGCGCTCTCGAGCAAGTTTAATCGCAGCAGCAATTTTATCGCTACTCGCATTAAGTTCGTCCAGATTATCGGTATATCGTTTAGCATTTTCGATGAGTGAACTGGCCTTGTTGTACTGGTGACTTTTAATTGCAGAAGATATTTGTTCCTGGTAAAGCGAGTATATTTCTGATTTTCTAAGATCTAGCCATTCGTCACCACCTTTAGTCAAAATTTTAAGGTCAGAAACATCTTTCCAGATATCGTCCTGCCAGGGATCAGTAAAGGTTGGGTTGCTAATGAGTTTCTGTAAATCTTCCCTGTAGAAATCAATTTTTATTTTGAGTTCAAGTTCATTTCGGATATCAAATTCAGAATATGGATCTACTGGCCTCTCCTGAAAATATACGAAGTAAATGGTGATAGCTACAGACAGTAAAAGTGCCATCACTGTAGCCAGTCGGTTAGTCGTTTTAAGTTTCGGCGAAATGGCTTCTACAAACTTATCGACAGTTTCAATTCTATCTTTGCGACGAAAAGAAATTGCTTTTTCAATGGCTTTCCACTGATATTTTTTAATATTGTTGATGCGTTTTGGCTTTAAGCCCTGTTTTTCTGCTTCATCTGCAGGTACTTTATTGTAGGGGTGCGAACCGGTGAATAACTCGTAAGCCACACAACCAAGTGCATATATATCATCACGAATATCTGGCTCTTCACCTTCAAGCATTTCAAGGCTGGCGTAAGCCGGTGTTAATGCGCCAAGATTACCTGCATCGAAAACAGTTTTGTCGTCCGGGTTATCATCAAGGTGCTCTACCTGGGCAACGGCGCGTGCTATACCAAAGTCAAAAACTTTGGCAAGTCCTTTGTTAGTAACGAAGACATTGCCAGGTTTGAAATCAGAGTGAATAATTTTTTCAGCGTGTGCATGAGATAAGGCAGAGGCCATTCCATGAATGATTCCCCAGGCATCATCAGTTGGTAATCCGGTAGATTTATATTGCCGTATGAGCTGATCTAGTGGACTACCATCCATGAATTCCATGGTCATGAAAACAGTGTCACCATCACGATCGAAATCGTATACATTCACAATGTTAGGGTGAGCGATACGTTGTGATTTTCGAGATTCACGCTGAAGAGATATAAACGCTTCTGGATGTGACTTGAATTCCTCGCTTAATACTTTTATTGCAACGTAAGGGTCTCTGTCCTGTGCTTCAATTTTCAGGCGGTCTCTGGCTTTGTACACAATACCCATGCCGCCAGCTCCGAGAACCTTTTCAAGAACGAATCGATCTTTAAGTACACCATGTTCACCACTTTGTGAATGTGCAGATGCGGGCAATTCGTTATTTAAGGGGGAGTCAGGTGGAACCTGTGGTTTTGCTGCAACACGAGTTTTATCTTCAGGTATTTTTACATTCGGATTAAATTGCGTAACATCATTTATATCAGGAGTTTGTTTAACTCCAGCTGAACCAGCTGGCGCAATACGTGTTTTATCTTCATCAACAAGATTACTTGATGACTGATCTGTTCTCGCTTTGGCTATACGTGTTTTATCATCAGATGCAACTGCAGATGATGGTTTTTCAGGTGCTGCAATACGAGTTTTATCATCATCAGGTTTTGCTGGTGATGATTTTATACGTGTCTTGTCGGCGTTATCGTCATTCATAAACTGTTTTTAGTCCTGCAGTTTTACCTGGGTCGAAAAGGAAGCATCCGGCTCGCCCTTAACTAGAATCACCGAAACATTATCATTGGCGCCATTATCGAGTGATGCCTGTATTAACGCATCAACAGAATCATTTAATGTATGCGTAGCAAGTATATTGGCAATACTGTCTTTCTGTACCATATTGTATAAACCATCACTGCATAAAAGAAACGTGTCCCCAAGTTGAACACTGAAAA
This sequence comes from Gammaproteobacteria bacterium, assembly GCA_041589615.1. Lineage (GTDB taxonomy): Bacteria > Pseudomonadota > Gammaproteobacteria > SZUA-229 > SZUA-229 > SZUA-229. The sequence continues at coordinate 10,726 of JBFHVK010000054.1, forward strand.
CATTGATATCAATATAAATATCGGGCGATGCACCAATGGCCCGAGTGATAACATTTGAGTCGGGATGTGTTTCAGCTTCTTCTGGTGTTAGAAAACCCTGTTGAACCAGTTCTTCTACCTGACTGTGATCGCGTGATAACTGGGTCAGTTCGTTGTTACGAAATCGATATAATCTAGAGTCACCTGCCCACAGGCAAACACCAACATGGCCCTTGATTAGAAGGCTCACAACAGTGCTGCCAAGAGTACGACCATTTAGCATAATATCTGCGTATTCGAGGATTCGGTGATTAACGTCTATTAATGCATCTTCAACTGTATTTACAGCCTCATTCAATGATGAGTTACTAGTCACATGTTCCAGTGTCTTAACAATCATGTTGCTAGCGACATTACCAGCCTCATAGCCGCCCATACCATCGGCTACCGCCCATAGTTGTTGCTCTGGTAGTGATATAATCGAGTCTTCATTAATTTCCCTGACCATGCCCACATTTGTGTCCTGTGCTGAACTCCAGCGTATGGGGCGTCTGATCGTTGTGTCGCTCATGAAATAGGTCCAGCTTTATACTAATTTAATGTTATAAGGTATTTTCCAGTCACGTTGTTGCCATTGACCGTCAAGCATTGAAGCAACTCCACCAATAGGTGGTAGTCCCTGAGTTGTAAATATCATCGGACTGATTCGGTCCGAGCCAGCAGTTTGCCAGATGCTAAAACTGGCGAGGCTACTGCTAAGAGCCGCATTTAATACATAAGGCATTGCCTGTGAAAAACCAGGGTTGTTGTCCGCAGATATACCGAACACCATCGGACCCATTTCTCCTAGATTGTAACTGGGTAGATATTGTTCTGATGTCTGTATATTGCTTTGTATAACATGATCGACCAGCTGGTCAGCGTCAATGCTGCCATCAAGAGCGCTAAGGCAGTATGATTCAATTTCGTCAAACCATGCCTGCTGATGTGCCATCAGGTTAACAGGGCAAACACCGACATCAAATGATTTAACGACACTAATCGGGAAATAGCGTCCTACCCTGTCGACACTCGGCATCATTAGTCCGGCCCAGATATGGTTGTCAATCACGCCGGCTGATAATACGAAACGCCATATCGGGCTGGTTAGATATATATTTAACCAGTCTTCACCAATCTGCTCCTGTGAGCCAGAAATAAAATGCTGCAGCCATTCATCCCATGGATTAATAAAGGATGAATTCAGGTTACGGAAAATAAAATCACCGTAAGCGGGTAATTTTCCATATAAACCTGTCTGGTTGTCAGTGTTCATCTAGATAGTCTCCGGGCATTTGAATGAGCCAAGGAGATTTTGTCCGAACGGATTGTTTACGCTCTTTGCCTTAATCAGGTACTTTGCAGTGTGCTTGATTGTGCCATTGCCACGTCTTTCATTTACCGTGTAAGTGGCCAGGTAAACATTCGATTTACGGGTTTTCTGTAAGCCAGAACTATTTTGTAATCTGAACCAGGCCCATGGACCGTCGAAAGTTTTCTCATGATGGTTTTCATCAAGGTCTTCGAAAACGATACGCACCCGTTTGTTTTCATCTTCACCAGACCAGTGCAGATCTTTCCAGAACTTGGGGCCGTGGTTATATAAAATTCTCTGATCACCTACTTCGAGCATGAAGCGTGCATCACGTTTATCCATATTGTATGGTTTTAGCTGAAACGAGATGCCTGGTATTTCAGGGTTTTTACGGAAGAAAATACTTTTTATATCCTGCGCCTTGCGAATCTGGTTCAAGGTTGAAGAGTTCAGGCCGAGTGAGTAACCATCAACAACACGATTTTTCCAGCCACTACGTGTATCGATAAATGGTTTAACAAAATCAGTATAAAATTTATCCATCACCCCTTTCGGCTTGAAAAATTCACTGAAGTCATAAAGTGCCAGTTCATCAGTTGAATTATTCTTAAGTGGGTAACGTCCAGCCAGTGCCTGGCTATAAACGCTATGCACCTGATT
>JBFHVK010000055.1:0-12578 GCA_041589615.1 Gammaproteobacteria bacterium
CATAATAATTCCTGTCACTAGAAAACTATTTCCCTAAAGAACTGCTTTATCATCCAGATGGAGTATCAAGCACTGAAAGTAGAACACAATTTCCAGCGCTAACTTGTCGTTATAGCCCTATTTCACTAGTCTGCTACCCTTGCCAGGGGACTACAGGCAACACCATACCTGCTTCGACCTGGCATTTATAAATGCCCCAGAAAAGCCAGTTTAAATGACAATGTCCGGACTGACAGATGAATTAACGCACAATAATAGTGCAGCCGAGGGTGTGAAGAAGGTCAAAACCTGCATAAAAATTGCTGCGATCTCCAGCGATTTAGCCGGTATTTACTCGAATCCTGTAGACATCATCAAGAATTAGTTGCACAATTCGACTTAGATTAATAGCAGCAGTAGTATAATAATCTTCATGGCACAAATTCTCGTCCTTAACGGTCCAAATCTGAACCTGCTCGGTACTCGCGAACCAGAGCATTACGGGCAGCAAACGCTGGACGACATTCTTGCAGGCATGCATAGCCTGGCAAAATCTCTTGGTCATACGATAGAACACCTGCAAAGCAACCAGGAACATCAGTTAATCGAACGTGTGCATGCAGCACAAAACGATGGTACTGATTTCATCATTATTAATCCCGCCGCTTTTACCCACACCAGTGTCGCACTGCGTGATGCCCTGAGCGGCGTAAAAATACCCTTCATTGAACTGCATCTGTCAAATGTGCATGCTCGTGAAGAGTTTCGTAAACACTCCTATTTTTCTGATATCGCACTTGGCGTGATTTCAGGGTTTGGCGCACAGGGTTACCAGCTAGCCCTGCTAGCCGCTGACGAACAGTTAAATAACTAATTACAAAGGTGTATCACCAACATGGATATACGCAAAATAAAAAAACTTATTGAGTTACTGGATGAATCCGGTGTCGCTGAAATTGAAATAAAAGAAGGCGAAGAGTCTGTCCGCATTTCTCGCCAGATGGCGGCTATGCCTGCTCCACCTCAGCAGTATATGGCGGCACCTGCTCCGGCAGCTGCGGCTCCTGCTCCGGCTGCTGAAGAAGCGCCGGCTGCTGAAGCAGAAATTTCTGGCCACAAGATCAACTCACCTATGGTAGGAACCTTCTACCGCTCAGCATCACCAGGCGCAACTCCGTTTACCGACGTTGGGCAAACCGTTTCTGAGGGTGACACACTGTGCATCATCGAAGCGATGAAAATTCTTAACCAGATCGAAGCCGACAAGTCCGGTACGGTTAAAGCCATACTGGTAGAAAACGGCCAGCCGGTCGAGTTCGGCCAGCCTCTTTTCATAATTGAATAGTCCAGCATCATGATAGAAAAAGTAGTTATAGCTAATCGAGGCGAAATCGCCCTGCGTATTCTGCGTGCCTGTCGAGAACTGGGTATCAAGACCGTGGCTATTCATTCAGAAGCAGACCGCGAGTTGAAACACGTCAGGCTCGCCAATGAATCCGTCTGTATTGGCCCGGCCCCATCCGACCAGAGTTACCTGAATGTTCCTGCCATTATCAGTGCCGCAGAAGTCACCGATGCAATGGCCATTCACCCCGGCTACGGTTTCCTTTCTGAAAACGCCGATTTTGCAGAACGCGTTGAAGACAGTGGCTTTATTTTTATTGGTCCTCGCTCTGATTCAATTCGCACCATGGGCGACAAGGTTGCTGCAATCGAGACCATGAAGAAAGCCGGTGTTCCCTGCGTTCCGGGATCGGACGGCGCACTGGGCGAAGACAATGACACCAACCTGCGCATTGCAAAAGAGATCGGTTACCCAATTATTATCAAGGCCGCCGGTGGTGGTGGCGGGCGTGGAATGCGCGTCGTTCATACTGAAGGCGCCCTGATCAATGCCATTTCGCTCACCAAGGCAGAAGCCGGTGCAGCGTTTGGTAATGATACTGTCTATATGGAAAAATACCTGGAGCACCCACGCCACGTGGAAGTACAGATTCTCTCCGATGGACAGGGACACGCCGTACATCTGGGTGAGCGCGATTGTTCGATGCAGCGCAGAAACCAGAAGGTAGTTGAGGAAGCTCCTGCACCAGGCATCACAGAAGAACAGCGCGCGAAAATTGGTGCAGTATGTGTGAACGCCTGTCTTGAAATGAATTATCGTGGTGCTGGTACCTTCGAGTTCCTTTATGAAAATGGCGAGTTCTATTTCATTGAGATGAACACCCGTGTACAGGTAGAGCACCCAGTTACCGAAATGGTTACCGGTGTCGACATCATTAAAGAGCAACTCTATATCGCTTCTGGTGAGCCACTGCGAATGACCCAGGATGACATTAAACTATCCGGTCACGCCATTGAGTGCCGCATTAATGCAGAACACCACAAAACCTTTATGCCATCACCTGGACTGATCACACGATATCATCCTCCCGGTGGCCCTGGCGTTCGCGTGGAATCGCACATTTACTCTGGTTACACTGTTCCACCGCATTACGATTCAATGATCGGCAAGCTTATCTGTCACGGTGACAGCCGCGACGTTGCAATCGCTCGCATGAAAGGCGCGCTGTCTGAAATGGTCATCGATGGCATTAATACCAATACCCAGTTACAGATGGATATTATGAACGACTGCAACTTTGCTGCTGGCGGTGTCGATATTCATTACCTCGAAAAGAAACTGGGAATCGCTTAACCTGGTTGCCGTTTTTACAGAGCGCTAAAGCACTCTGTAAAAACGCATAAGCCGGCCTCAACTGTGGCGACTTCAATGCCCTGGATACAACTTACATTCCTTACTGATAAAAGCCGCAACGAAGCCTCTGAACAGGCGCTACTCGATGCCGGTGCACTCTCTGTTACTTTCAGGGATGCTGAAGATAACCCCGTACTGGAGCCTTTGCCAGGAGAAACCCCTCTCTGGGATAGCATTATTCTTACCGGTTTATTTGATGCTGATATCGATACTGAAGCGCTCAAGCAACGGGTGCTAAAATCACTCGGCTTTCCAGTTACTCTAAAGATTGAAGCACTCGAAGACAAGGACTGGGTACGTGCCTGGATGGATGACTACAAGCCTATGCAGTTTGGAGATCACCTGTGGGTATGCCCCAAGCACATGCCACCCCCACAGCCCGACGCCGTTAACCTGATGCTCGACCCTGGCCTTGCATTTGGTACCGGCACACATCCCACCACAGCACTTTGCCTGGAATGGCTCGACTCTGCCGATGTAAAAAACAAACAGATAATGGATTTTGGATGCGGCTCAGGCGTGCTTGCAATTGCTGCATTATTACTCGGCGCAAAACATGCAATCGGTACAGATATAGATCCACAGGCTATACTCGCCAGCCGTGACAACGCTGAAGCCAACCAGGTATCAGACAAACTGGAACTCTACCTGCCTGAAGATATGCCGGATAAAAAATACGATATTGTGCTTGCAAATATTCTTGCCGGCCCGTTAACCGAACTCGCACAACAGTTAGCAGACGCCTGTAACCCTGGTGGACATATTGTGCTTTCAGGCATACTGCAAACACAGTCAGAAAAAATTAAACAGGCTTATGCTCCCTGGTTTGATCTAGATCCCATTGCCGTACGTGAAGACTGGATACGCGTAAGTGGCAGACGCAAATAGTGCACACCCGGAGAAAATCACGCGTGCATTGTATTTACACTTATTTAATGTAATATCACATCATGCAAACTGAGTGCCCACATTGCCATACCGTTTTTCGTATCAACGAAAGTGAACTACATAAAGCCAGTGGCCAGGTTCGTTGTGGTCATTGCAAAGCCGTTTTTACTGCCGACAATCCCTACAACACCAGCACCTATCAGGACACGTTAAATTCACTTGATGATAACACCCCGGACAATGAAAGCCCCGGTGTTGTAGCCGATGTAATACCACCTGAGTTAAGAGCAGAAAGCCGCAAAGGCAAAAGTCGTTACGGCTTCATAGGCACACTATTACTCAGCATTGCAATCATGCTCAGCATTATCGCCGGGCTATTACAATACGCATACTACAATCGTGATAGCCTCGTTAAAATTCCCGAGTTACGTCCCTGGATAGAAAAAGCATGTCTGATGGTGAGCTGCAACTTACCCGCACCCAGAGACACCAGCCTTATTATTCTCAGCAGTAAAAACATTTTCACTCATCCAAACACCGAAAATGCACTGATGATCTCGGCAACCATAATCAACCAGGCAGAGTTCGAGCAGGACTTCCCAATCATAGAGCTGCGTTTTGAAAACGTACGCGGTAAAACTATCGCGGGCCGTCGCTTTCATGCAGAAGAATATCTCGGTATTCCGGAATCCCAGCTAAGAAAAATGCAACCGGATACTCCAGTTAATTTTAACCTGGAAATAAAGGATCCGGGCAGCGACATGGTTAGCTACGAGTTTTCCTTCCTGTAGAAATCTCATTTTTAAATTCAACAAGCATTCTTTCTGTCTTAACTACACCTCATCTGCATAACATCTAAACCCACTTGCGCCTGATCAAAACATACCCTGATAAGTGTTCTACACTTACATACAGAACATTCATTATTTCGCTGGAGACAGAGTATGAAAAAGGATGCAAACATTTCCTTGCCCAAAATTTCAGCCGATAGAAAAGACCAGACTCTCCATGATGCCGACACTGCAAAGCAGGTTGGTAAGCGTGAAATTTTCCCCGATGCAAATTATCCATATACTAAAAAAATGAAGAGCACGGAATATGAAACGCTTAAAAAAGCATTGCAGATAGAACTACTTAAAATGCAGAACTGGATAAAAGAAAGCGGGGGAAAAGTTCTTATTCTGTTTGAAGGCCGGGATGCTGCAGGCAAAGGTGGAACCATCAAGCGCATGATGGAACATATGAACCCCCGTGGCGCACGAGTCGTCGCACTCGAAAAACCCACCGAATTTGAACAGGGCCAATGGTACTTTCAACGCTATATTGAACACCTCCCCAGTGCCGGTGAAATCGTTTTACTCGATCGCTCATGGTACAACCGTGCAGGCGTCGAGCGTGTAATGGGCTTTTGCAAACCGGGAGACTACCTGGAATTTATGCGTCAGGCACCCGAACTTGAGCGCATGCTGGTACGTAGCGGAATAAAACTATTCAAACTCTGGTTTTCAGTTAGTCGCAACGAACAGTTTCGCCGCTTCCAGTCACGCAAGGGTGACCCACTAAAACAATGGAAGCTCAGCCCAATCGATCTTGCCTCTCTGGATAAATGGGAAGACTACACCGAAGCCAAGGAAGCCATGTTTTTTTATACCGACACAGCAGACGCACCATGGACAGTAGTTAAATCTGACTGCAAAAAGCGTGCACGCATTAACGCGATGCGATTTATTTTAAACTCTGTCGACTACCCCAATAAGAATATCGATATTATTGGTGAACCAGATCCTTTAATAGTCGGCTCTGCAGATACCATATATGAAACTGGCGAGCATACACTTGAGAAAGCTCCTGACATCAAGGATATTCCTCCGCAGATGAAGTAGCAATATGCACTACGTAAAATACGTTGTGCACAAAAAATAACATACCATAAAGATTACACAAGGTTTCCTGAATGTCGGATGATGCCGCACTCTGGCTCTCGCTGATGAAATAAGAAACGAGACGTAAAATTTCAATTAGGCAGTTATACTGACTTTATGCCTGTGTTATTCTCGTATTACAACGATTAAACAAAGCCTGCAATATGAATAACCAGACACCAGCTGACCTGCACCTGAAATTACGTAATCTTGAAATTGAAGATTACCCACAGATTTCCAGCCTGATGGAAGATATATATCATGACATCGGGGGTGCCTGGTCACACGATTCATTATCCGCACTGATAAAAGATTTCCCGGAAGGCCAGATTGCAATCGAAGATAACGGCCAGGTTGTTGCCGCCGCACTCACCGTAAAGTGTAGTTATGATCGCTTCAGTCGCACACACACTTACGATGACCTGATTGGTCGTCGTGATCACATCCATCATGACACAGATGGTGATGCACTATACGGAATGGATCTGTTCGTGAGCAAGGAATACCGGGATCTAAGACTGGGACGCAGGCTATATGATGCGCGTAAAGAACTATGTCGTAACCTTAATCTGCGCGCCATCCTCGCAGGCGGGCGCATTATTAATTATCACCAGCATGCTGAAATGTCCCCATCGGATTATATCCAGGCCGTTCGTCGTCGCGAAATTCATGACCCGATATTAAGTTTCCAGCTCGCCAATGACTTTGAAGTCAAACGCCTGATGAAAGGCTACAACCCGGACGATAAAAAGTCTCTCGGCTATGCCACCCTGCTCGAATGGAACAATATCCTTTATGAAGAAGAAGGCATTGCCGTCGACGAAATTCGTAAAACGGTTATTCGCACAGGTATCGTACAATGGCAAATGCGCTTCACCGATTCTTACGAAGACTGGCTAAACCAGGTTGAATATTTTGTCGACTCAATGTCAGCCTACCAGGCGGACTTTGTACTCTTCCCTGAATTTTTCAACGTGCCTTTAATGGGACTTAAAGAACAGGACAACCAGTACGAAGCAATTCGCTTTCTCGCGACGTATGCAGACAGAATCGTAGAAGCTATTTCACAGTTCGCCGTCACCTACAACATCAATATTATCGCAGGCAGTATGCCCGCAATGAAAGATGGTAATCTGTATAATAATGCCTACCTGTGTAGACGCGATGGCACCGTAGGCATTCAACCCAAAATACATATTACACCTCATGAACGACGTGACTGGATAATTGAAGGTGGTGATAGTTTAGAGGTATTTGAAACTGATGTAGGACGCATAGGCATATTGATTTGCTACGACGTTGAATTTCCCGAACTCTCACGCCTGTTAGCTAAGCAGGATATGGAAATTCTCTTTGTTCCTTTCTGGACAGATACAAAAAATGGTTTCTTAAGAGTGCAACGCTGCGCCCAGGCACGCGCGATTGAAAATGAATGTTATGTCGCCATTGGCGGAAGCATCGGCAACCTTCCACAGGTTAAAAACGTCGATATTCAGTATGCCCAGTCTGCAGTATACTCCCCTTCCGACTTTGCATTCCCACACGATGCCATCATGGCAGAAAGCACACCCAACACAGAAATGGCACTGATTGCCGACCTCGACCTGGATAAGCTGATTCAGCTTCGTCATGAAGGCTCTGTCACGAATTCCAGGGATCGCCGAGATGACCTGTTTGATTTACGCTGGTTAGGAAGTGGATACATTAAAGATAAAAACTGATCACTATGATATTTACTTACATGTATTTGTGCACAGACAGTCTAATTTATTCAGCACACGTTAAATGAAAAAGTAATATTATCTATAGATGAATTATCTTCTTCTCTAAATGACTATGTCTGGCACAGGCAAATAATGGAATATAATTAATTATGTTATCAATGCATCACGACGTGATTAAAAAATACCAGAACGGTTAAGTGCGCGAATTATAACTACCGACACAATTAAACAGCAGATTATGGTCATTCTGCCCATATCATGTACAATAAACTTATACCCCACTATCACATATCAGCACATAACCATGAACAAAGCCTGCCCCGTCGTCTTAAGACAGAATAATAACCAGCTAGAACTGCTAGCTTTCAGGCACCCGAAAAAAGGTAATGAACTGGTTAAAGGCAATATTAATAATAATGAAAGCCTTGAGAATGCATGTATTCGAGAACTGGCCGAAGAGTCAGGTATTCAAGCACAGGTTGTGAAGCAACTGGGCGTCTGGGAGGCCGGGTTTAAAAACCAGGTCTGGGGTTTTTGCCTGATGCACTACGAAGATATTCTGCCTGATGCATGGGATTTTGATACAAAAGATGACGGCGGCCATATATTCAGCCTTTTCTGGCAACCCTTAGATGCCCCGTTAAACGACGAGTGGAATAAGACGAGTAAGGATGCATTCCAATTTATTAAGAATGCTTTAGATAAGTAACGTTATTAGAGTAATCTTAAGATCAACAGCAGTTGGTCCGCAAATGCACGCAAATAAACGCTAATGTTTCAGTGCGCCTGTGGCGCACTCTGCGGTATTAGAACTCTAATCTATTTGCGTTCACTCGCGCTTATTTGCGGACGCCAGCTTTTACTTACCAGATTAGATCATCAGGCACTTCATAACCAGCGTATGGATCATTCTCATCCACCTGCTTTTCTTCTTCCTTGAATATCACAACCCGCTTTTCATTTCGTTGTGCTATTTTTTCTGCAATGGCAATGGGGACCAGTTCATACACACCATCTATTCTTGCAATCCCAAGTTTTCCCTGGATAATTTTTTTCTTCATATCTTCGTTTATGTAGATACGTTTAACTTTTTTCTGGTGTTCGAAGTTATAGGCAATCTCGCAGCTTTCATCGCGTTTGATCATATTATCCCTGATCATCTGGTTTATTTCGGCTGATAGTGCTTTAGCTTTTGCCTGCTGCTGCTTACGCTCGTTTAACTCACGGTCGCGTTGTGCTTTTGCTTCACGTTGCTCGCGTGCTTTTTTCTCAGCTTCGCTTAACACCTTCTGCTTGTGTTTTTTGCCTTTAGGCTGCTGCTGTTTGTTTTTTTTCTTTTCCTGCTGAGCTTTTTTTACCTGCTGCTCACTGACCACACCGGCCTTTAGCAGTTGCTCCTGAAACGGATTATTCATCTGATCAGTCTCTGTTTCCTGTTCTGTAAGGCGCGCTATTTTAGCACTGATTGAGGTAATTGTGTTTAAGCCGAATTCCCGCTTATCGGCCCCATAGCCAGGCAGCTCCCCTGACACCACTGGAATCACCGTATTTGGGCGCTAGCAGGCGTGTGTTCAGCACATCCGAAAACACATATTTTTTAATCAGCTGGGGAACATTTCCATATAAACGCCTGATATTTGACATGCCACCACCCAGTACGATCACATCGGGGTCGAGAATATTGATGACATGCGCCAGGCTTCTCGCCATTCGGTCTTCATAAGCTTCTATGCATCGTACTGCAACCGGATCTGCCGCTTTGGCCCTGGCAACAATATCAATTGCAGACATACGGGTAGAGCTTAGATTTTCATAGGCCTGTGAAAGGCCAGGTCCGGAGAGAAAGGTTTCAATGCATCCCCGCTTTCCACAGTAACAGGCCGGCCCCGGGCGTTCATCATCTTCAGGCCAGGGTAATGGATTATGCCCCCACTCCCCCGCAATGGCATTGGGACCTTCCAGCACATGGCCATTCACCACAATGCCTGCACCTGTTCCGGTGCCGATAATCACACCAAATACCACGGCGGCTCCCTGTGCGGCTCCGTCTATTGCTTCAGACAGTGCAAAACAGTTTGCATCATTACTGATACGAATTTCTCTTGACAGTTTCTGCTCAATATCCTGCTTTACCGGCTTACCATTCATGCATACGGAATTGGAATTTCGTAACAAACCGGTTCGCGGCGACAACGCTCCGGGTGTACCGATACCGATACTAGCTTTATTGCCTGTCTCTGTTTCAATTTGCATGACCAGGTCAGCGATTGCCTGTAGTGTTGCCTCGTAATCACCGGCCGGTGTATTTATACGTTGACGCCAGATCTGCTCACCGTCGTCATCCAGTGCGATGCCTTCTATTTTTGTCCCACCGAGATCAATACCAATTCGCATAAAATGATTACTTGTGTTTCATACAGTATATTACTGTGATTTTATTCGACTGGACTGCCAGTATACCTCGGCTTCACCACCTGCTTTATTGAGCAGTCGCGAGGCAACGAACAGCCAGTCAGACAGACGATTAATATAGGCGATCAGGAATGGATTAAATTCTTCCTCTGCTTTCAGTGAAACCATCGAGCGCTCAACACGTCGACAGATCGCCCTGGCCATATGGCAAAAGCCTGCATCTTCACTACCACCCGGCAGAATAAATTCTTTGAGTGGTGTTAATTCTGCATTCATTTCATCGAGAGACTCTTCAAGCCAGTCTATACGAGCCTGGTTTACCATTTCATAATCCGGCATCGCCAGCTGACCCCCAATATTAAACAGGTCGTGCTGAATAGTAATGAGATTTTCTTTCACCTCTTCCAGCTGGCATTTATTGATCACCAGACCAATCATACTATTTAACTCATCCACTTCACCAATCGCATGAATGCGCAAGCTATCCTTGGGTACACGGCTACCATCAGCCATGCCGGTAGTGCCTTTATCGCCGGTGCGCGTATATATTTTTGTTAATCGATTACCCATAAATATTACCTTTTCTATTTACCTGATCGTCAGCGTTAGCAGGATGCTTTATAATTTCCTGAACGTATTTAAAAATGGCGGCCGATGTCACGACCTGTTCTTCTTTTAACCAGCCTGATCCTGCTCAGCATTTTCAGCTTTATGGTTTCTCTTTCTGTCGGCAGCTATGCACTTACACCCGAACAGGTATGGACTGCGCTGCTGACTGATGAAGCCAGCCTGCAGCACACCATTGTATGGGAACTGCGTGCACCTCGCGCCTATAATGCCTTCATTACCGGCGGGCTACTCTCCATCGCCGGCGCACTGATGCAGGTTTTACTTCGTAATCCGCTTGCCGACCCTTATATACTCGGCGTATCCGGAGGGGCTTCGGTGGCCGCACTTCTAAGTATGTCACTCGGCCTTTCTGCAGTCTGGCTTTCTGGCAGCGCTTTCGCTGGCGCACTGCTCTCCATCCTGCTGGTATTTGGTCTATCCCATGGCCGGGGCAACTGGAATCCGACACGCCTGTTACTCACCGGTGTCGTTATCGCAGCCGGCTGGGGTGCCGTGATTAACTTTATTCTATCTACCAGTCCGGAAAAACCCCTGAGGGGTATGTTATTCTGGCTGATGGGCGACCTGAGTCATGCAGACGCCGGGCTAAGCGGACTCGTCGTTCTGCTGCTTGCACTTATTATCAGCTTTGTTCTTGCTCGCCAGTTAAACATTCTCGCACGAGGCGAACACCAGGCCAGCGTACTGGGTGTTTCAGTGCAGCCACTACGTATTAGCCTGTTCCTGCTGGCATCAATTTTAACTGCCGTTGCCGTCACACAGGCGGGTAGCGTCGGTTTTGTCGGCCTGGTGGTGCCGCATATGTTGCGCCTGTTAGCCGGCAGCGATCATCGATTATTACTGCCAGCAAGCGCACTCACCGGTGGTTGCCTGTTACTCATTTCAGATACCGTCGCACGTACACTAATTGCACCGCAACAATTGCCGGTCGGTGTCATCACTGCGTTTATTGGCGTGCCGTTTTTTCTGTATCTGCTAAATAAAAACTTTAACCGGCAGGCAGTCACATGAGCCAGCTAACGACTCGCCAGTTAACGATCCGCATTGGTAACCAGTCAGTTTGTAATGAACTCAACCTGACTATCGAGCCGGGCCAGGTGTGGGGCATTCTTGGCCGCAATGGTGCCGGAAAAACCACCCTGTTACACACACTGGCTGGGCTGCGCCCTGCAGAGAGTGGTGAGATCATGATTGATAACACATCACTCACACAGGTTCCCCGCAAACAGCTAGCAAGAAAACTCGGCCTGCTATTACAGCAGACTGAAGAATCCTTCCCTGCCACCGTCATGGAAACGGTACTAACCGGTCGTCATCCACACATTAACAACTGGTCCTGGGAAAGCAACGAGGATGTCGAGATTGCTCGCAAGGCACTGGATATAGTACAGCTGAGTAATATGCAACAGCGCCAGGTTGACCAGCTATCGGGCGGCGAAAGACAACGCGTAAACATTGCCTGCCTGATTGCACAGGCCCCTGAACTTTTTCTGCTCGATGAACCGAACAGTCACCTCGACCTGAAATACCAGATACTGATACTCAATTACATGAAGCAGTTAAGCCAGAAAAATGGCCACGGCATTATCATGTCCTTACATGACATCCAGCTGGCACAACGTTACTGCAGTCATGTATTACTGATTTTCGACGAGGGGCGAACCAGTGTCGGCCCCTGCCATGAGTTACTCAACAGAGATAACCTGTGTGAGTTGTACCAGCAGCCATTACTGGAAATTGATAGCGAAATCGGCCCTGTATTTATACCGGATACAAATAGTTAAAACGCGCTAACTAGTTAAGACGAAATTCAATATCGACATTAAATAATTCAGTTTGTTGCAAATAAGTTGCTGCCAGCTGTAAAGGCTGCACTTGTTCTACTGCACGGGTTGCCGCTCTATCGAGCACGGTATGATCACTGGATTTCTGTATCTCAACATCAGAAATGTGACCATCCGGATGCAATATAAAATTAACGCTTACTCGTCCTTCACGCCGCTGGCGGATAGCGATGTAAGGGTATTTTTTATGTGCATTAATTTCACTGTATAACAGGTTTAGCAATAGCCGCCTTTCTTCACCGGTTAAGCGTTTCTCTTCAGGCTGATCTAACTGCGCCACTTCCCTCAACTGCTCAGAAACATCTACAGTCTCCGTTTGAACTTCTTCTTTTTCGGCCAATGCAACCTCATCAACTGGCAGCACAGGATTTAGCGGACTGCTGGTTGATGTATTTCGGGCAGAAGATTTTAAACGAGAAGA
>JBFHVK010000056.1:0-12442 GCA_041589615.1 Gammaproteobacteria bacterium
CAGACTGCTTAAGATTATCTTCAACGGCCAGCACCCGATACTGACGATCTATTACCCATGTTCTCGATGCTGGCCTGGCTATGCGCTTTAAGACACCTTCAAGCGAAGCTGATGGAATAACAATGGTGCCAGGGTTATCGAGTGAAGATGAGCTGCCTGCAGTACGTTCAACTTTTCGTGTCGATTTATTGTCTACATCTGCAATAAAAAATCCCAATTTGTCTCCTAGCAGACTCAACGGGATTCTTATTTCCAGATTATATCCTGCTGTCGTCTCCTGCCATTCACCCTTTATCCTCAGTTCTGGCGCAATAGCACTCCATCCCCCTGATGTTTTTTCAACCCGGTAGGCATTCACCCAGCCGGGAGAAATGGTAGTAATGATATAGTGATGTAATTTGTTTTCCCTGTCAGTGAGTACGATCTTAAGATGATCACTGTCTTCAACACTCAGGCTACCTGTTCTTCGATATATCCTCTGATCATCGTTCACCTCAAACATGGCATAAAGATATTTTCCATAGGTCCCGATATAGTATCTGTATTTTAATGAGCTGGTATTTTCTGATACCACCAGGCGAGCCCTGTCTTCATAGTTGAGCCAGTCATCCATATACCCATCAAGTAGAACAGCCGTCTTTAGTGGGCGCACATAAATATGTGAAACCGGTTTTACTGGCTCAAGGTCCAGTGTTACAGATCTGGGTCTGAATACTTCTGGCTGGCCCTGCAGTACTGCAGCAACGACTTTAGCGCGATCCAGCAGTTCGGCCTCCTGATTTACTCGCAGAAAATCTTCCATATCCTGTATATAATTCACGCCCATCCAGGGAACTACCAGCAGAACCGCTGATATTATTAATAGTTTGCTACGAATAGATAAGCGGATTTGTCTAGTTTTCAAGCCAGCGGTAACCCATGCCATAAACTGTTTCAATGCAGTTAAACTGTTTATCTATTTTGATAAACTTATTTCGTATTCTCTTGATATGCGAAGTAATGGTTGCATCATCTACAACTATACGCGCTTCCGACATTAACTGATCACGGTTTTTTACATGACCGGGATGACGCGCCAGTGTATGCACAATCCAGAACTCGGTAAGCGTCAGGTCTATGGGTTTATCCTGCCAGTGAATTACGAATCGATTTAGATCAATACTTAGCGGCCCTCTCTGCAGAACGTCCTCCTGCTCGGGCTTATTCCTGATAGCATGGATACGCCTGAACAGGGCAGCGATTCTTGCACATAAGTTCTGTAGACTTATATCTTTAGTCAGGTAATCATCTGCACCCAGACGAAGGCCGCTGATAATATCCAGGTCACTATCACGTGCAGTAAGAAATATAATCGGCACTGTTTCAGATTTGGCACGCAACATTCGACATATTTCAAAACCACCTTCTGCATCATCCTGCAAACCAATATCCAGCAAAGCCAGATCTGGCAAACGATGATCGAATGCTTGCAGCGCCTGTTTTCTATTTTCATACAACGATACGATATATCCCTGTTGTTTTAGCGCATCCGCATAGTTTTCACGAATCCCCGGTTCATCCTCTACTATCGCTATATGCTGTGACATGAAACACCCTTTAAAATCCACAACCCAGTTATCTCTGCTGGTTGCTGATATCAGCTCCATCGCAACCCCCTGATACACTACCATATTATTGGCTCCTGTCATCCAGCTGGAGTGTAATTGCCATAATTCGTCATATTCCAGCATAAATCATCCTCTTTTATGCCCGCAGAATGCCACCTGAATAAGGCTTAATCATTGTCATAACTGTACTAAACGAGGAGATCGACAATGTTTAAGATGAACAGAGCATTTTTCTGGCGAAAAGCTCGCAGGGAATACCTGTACCCACAACAAAAAACAGCCGCTTATTACCTGCTACTCATTTTCAAACTTTTAATTGTTGGTGCTTTCTTTATTGCACTGGGTATCGCGGCTGTCCTTTTAATCCAGCCAGCCAATGCCAGCAACCTTGATACAACAAATGAAATTTCTATGAACGATGTCAAACGCGGCAGCCTGCTTATATTTGACACCACAGGCAATAGTTACCAGCAACTACCTCTACTCTCAACCGATATAGACATTGATATCTCGGGCATGATTGCTCGCAGTAAGGTTAAACAGCATTTTACTAACCCGGGTGATAACTGGATAGAAGCTGTCTATGTATTTCCATTACCTGACAATGCAGCTGTTGATCACATGCGTATGCAGATTGGCGAACGCATTATCGAGGGCAAGGTAAAAGAGAAACAACTAGCAAATAAAATATACCAGGACGCAAAAAAGCAGGGCAGGAAAGCATCGCTTGTCCAGCAGCAACGTCCCAATCTTTTCACTAATTCCGTTGCCAATATCGCACCAGGTGAATCCATCACCATAACCATCGAATACCAGCAAACTCTTCAATATGATCAGCAGCAATTCAGTTTACGTTTTCCACTGGCTATGACACCTCGTTACATACCCGGAACACCGCTACTTGAAACCTCCAGCATTACCGGTAGTGGCTGGGCAAAAGACACTAACCAGGTACCGGATGCATCGCATATCACACCGCCCATGCATGTTGCTGACAAAGACAGGAATTCAGTTTCAATCAATATTACACTCGATGCCGGTTTTCCCCTGCAATCGCTAACCAGCCATTATCACCAGATCACTCAGCAACTCGACCAGCAGGGTATCACTCATATCAGCCTGGCCGAAAATACAATCGTGGCCGACAGGGATTTCGAACTCAGCTGGATACCACAAACCGGCCATGCACCCGCCGCTGCTTTTTTTAATGAAACTGTCGACAATGAAAACTATCAAATGCTTATGCTGCTACCCGCACAGCAGAATAGCTACGATTCACAGGCTCTACCAAGAGACATCACCTATATTATCGATACCTCCGGCTCTATGCACGGCACATCTATTGAGCAGGCAAAAAATGCCCTGCTGATGGCGATTGAACGTCTGCGCCTACATGATCGTTTCAATATTATCCAGTTTAATTCCAGCACCGAGTCATTGTTTACACATTCTCAACTTGCCAGTTTTAATAATGTACTCAGCGCGAAAAGCTATGTGCACAAACTGCAGGCCCAGGGTGGAACAGAAATGGCACCCGCACTTGAACTGGCATTCAGCCAGCCAGAGATGGAACAATATGTACGACAGATTATTTTTCTTACTGACGGTAGCGTGGGTAATGAAACAGCACTGTTTGACATCATAAATAGAAAGCTCTCGCAAAGCCGTTTATTTACCATTGGTATCGGTTCTGCACCCAATAGTTATTTCATGCGCAAGGCGGCTAAATTTGGTCGTGGAAGCTATACCTATATCAGCGATATTCGTGAAGTCAGCGCTAAAATGTCTGAACTCTTTAGCAAACTTGAAAACCCTGTAATGAGTGACTTGCAGATTAAATTTGACGACACTGTAAATGCTGAAATCTGGCCTGAAAAAATCCCCGACCTGTATCAGGGAGAACCTGTAATTCTCGCCATCAAATCCGATAGCCCATTAAAACATGTCACACTGACAGGCAATCGCGCACTCTCGCCCTGGTCACACCAGCTGACGCTAAATGCCTCAGATAACCATCCCGGTATCGCGCGCTACTGGGCACGCAAGAAAATCTCATCGCTGCATGACAGTGTGCATGATGGTGCAGACAGGGATTCTGTACGTAAGCAGGTAACCGATATTGCACTGCAACATCATCTTGTCAGTAAATACACCAGCCTGGTGGCCGTTGACATTACACCCACACGAAACAGCGACACCCCATTACAAACTAAACCGGTTCCACAAAACCTTCCCCATGGTCAGCATGCTGGTAGTTTCAATGCATCTTTGCCGCAAACTGCAACCCCGGCCTCACTACAGATTATATTTGGCCTGTGCCTTTTATTACTGGCAATACTCAGCCAGCATCTTCCCTCAACATTTTTCTACAGTCACCCGCATGAGAAAAACTAGAACCTTAATTGGTGTGCTACTATTTCTATCCGCCTGTGTATTGCTTGCACAGGGCGGATATATACATGCCAAGGCCTGGCTGGCACAAATCTTACTGGAACAGGCATGGCAACGCAGTCTGCAGGGCGAGTCCAGAAGCAAACCCTGGCCATGGTCCGATAGCTGGCCGGTTGCACGCTTACAGGTTCCCCGCCTGGAAATCGATCTGATCGTACTGGCCGATGACAGTGGTCGCAGCCTCGCCTTCGGCCCGGGGCATCATCATGCCTCCGCCACTCCGGGCAGGGAGGGAAATAGCATTATTAGCGCACACCGTGATACCCATTTTAAATTTCTACAGCAGCTGAAGCAGGGAGACAGCATATTCACCGAAATACCACAACAGCAAAGACAGCACTTCACCGTCACCGAAACCCGGGTGATACAGCAAGATCGTGCAGTTTTCATGGAACAGCCGTCACAGGCACTGCTTCACCTTGTTACCTGCTACCCCTTCGATACACTGATACCTGGTGGGCAACAACGCTATATTGTGAGTGCCATAGCGAACAATAGCACTGTTACCGATTCATTCTAGAAGTCTGTGCATTGCCTTTTGAGGGGAATTATTTAAAGATAATCCTGATCATAATTATCGGCCGACACACCATGAATGAAACCTTTTCCAATATCTCACTTGCCGCAGTTATCGTGCTTTTCTTCTATGCCCTCAGCTACATCCTCGACCTGGTACTGAGAAATATCGGCAAACACCATAAAGCAAGCGCATCTGAGATATTTCGCCTGCTGTCAAATTCTCAACGAGCACTCCTGTTAAGCATCGGTGTGATACTGGCAATAGACAAGCTTGGCTATGATATCTCTGCACTCGTAGCAGGCCTGGGCCTTACCGGTTTTGCACTCGGTTTTGCCCTGAAAGACGCCATATCCAACCTGGTAGCAGGTATTATGATCGTGATCTATACCCCTTTCGAAATTGGAGACCGCATACAGATTTCCAGTAATACGGGTGTGGTTACTGATATTAATTTGCGCTATATCACCCTGCTCACCGAGACTGGAACCAGCCTGGTACCCAACTCCCTGTTCCTCAACAGCGTCTTGAATCTACTTGAAAAAGCCGAACAGGAGGGCTCCTGAGAGCCTGCTGACGATATATACCACCACTAAATAATACACGGCCATGCTTGCAATACAGGCTTTAAAACGAGTATCATCAGCGCCTGAAAATGACAGAGTCGACGCAGAGCGACCTGTCCATGTATATTCTATACTCATATACAATCTAATTTTTGCACGGTAACGCAGCACCCCGGTACTGCAACAGCAACCATCATCAGCGCGTTTGCTGGAAGTTACAGAGGAAAGATGATGGAAATCACCACAACTATGCTATTAACAGGCTTCGGCATTGCTTTTGTCATGGGAGCCGTCGCCAATAAAACCAATTTCTGCACCATGGGTGCCGTATCCGACTGGGTCAATATGAACGACAAAGGTCGTTTACGCTCCTGGATGCTTGCCGTTGCGGTCGCACTCATTGGTGTACTCATACTTGAAGCCACCGGCATTGCCAGTGTCAACTCCAGCCTGCCACCTTATCGCTCTGAGGGTTTCTCATGGCTTCGCTATATTGTTGGCGGCATCACATTTGGCATCGGCATGACGCTTGCCTCCGGCTGTGGTAATAAAACGCTGATTCGTATTGGTGGCGGTAATATCAAATCAATCGTCGTACTGCTTGTTGCAGGTATGTTTGCCTATTTCATGACTAAGACAGCATTCTATGAAGTCCTTTTCCACCCCTGGGTAAGCGCCACTACTATCAGCCTGGCCGCTAACGAAATACCTGCACAGGACCTGGGTACACTCGCAGCATCAATCACTGATGGTGAAGTACAGCAGAGTCGTACTATCATCGGCTCATTACTTGCGCTGGTGATGCTGGTACTGATTTTCAAATCAGCCGACTTCAGAAAGCAGTTCGATAATATTTTCGCCGGTATTGTTATTGGTGGCGCCGTCATCGCAGGCTGGTATTTCACCGCCGGTCCAATGGGCGACACCTGGAAAGAAACAGCTGAATTTATGGATACCATTCCTGCCGGAGTGGGTTCCCAGTCTTTTACCTTCATTAACCCGATGGGTGAGACATTTTTTTACGGAATGTCCCCCACCAACACATACCTGATTACTTTCGGCATGGCTGCACTGGCAGGCGTGATCGTAGGCTCTTTCGTTTATGCACTGGTCAGCGGCAGCTTCCGTATCGAATGGTTTTCATCTAAAGGTGATGCGATACAGCACATTATTGGCGCAACCCTGATGGGTATCGGTGGTGTACTGGCCATGGGCTGCACCATTGGCCAGGGTGTAACCGGTGTATCTACTTTATCCCTGGGCTCAATGATGGTGCTGGTTTCCATAATCTTTGGCTGTGCCATCACCATGAAAATCCAGTATTACAAAATGATTCATGAGGATGATGCGACCTTTTTAAAGGCCTTTATCAGCTCACTGGTAGATTTCAAACTACTGCCATCCGGCATGAGAAAACTGGAAAACTACTAATATCTGAATACAGGCAATCCGCTTTTATTTTATTGCATTGCGGATTGCCTGCTTACCACCTTCTAGTTTCCTGAGCTACTGCCCACCATCCATTAAGTGATACAATCCCCGGATGGATTTATTCATACTTTTTTCACATATAGCTGCGGCATTCACCGGTGCAACCATGGGCAGTTTCCTGCTCATTACCCTGCTATATCCGGTTCTCCTCAGACAGCAGGACAACCTTAATAACAATCTGTATATATACCGCAGGTTGTACCGACTAAATTCAGTACTCTGTCTTCTCGGTGGGGTGTGTGCAGCACTGGTCAATAACCAGCGCGCGGCTCTGATGCTGGCTATTCTTGCTGCAAGCTATGTTTTCAACCATGCACACATCCTTAAAGGCCTGCTAAAAACCTGTAATGAAAAATACCAACTGGTAAATCACGGCGCTTACCGTTCATTACGCAACCTGCAAAATTTAATGCATACAGGCCAGTTTATTGCTGCCGGCTACGCAATCTACCTGCTATCGATGGTGTCTTAGAAATCGCTAAAATAAGGATTTTTTAATTAACTACCGCTAGTCAGAATTTTAACTCCATCACACTTTTGGCGCTTATTTTTTGTACAGCAGTTATCCCACGACAGGGCGCAGTTTAAGCGTTTTATCCACAGCTTTTGGTGTTTTTTTAAACAGAAATATCCACAGCCTTTAGTTGTTGACCACCTACAACCCACAATATATAGTGCTTCGAATTATTCTAAAGCATCATCGGTGATGTACAGGGCTCAAGTTTTCCACAGGCCTCAAATCACCAAACCTTGGGCCTGACAATTGGGCCACTCCAAATGAAAACAAATCGCTTCAGATTGAACACATTAACTATTAAAAAAAGTGACTGAAGGAATAACATTCAATATGGCAAGGTCCATTGCATCAATAAATTCTCTGTTGGTAGGAACCAAAACAGTGAGCAGCGCATTGTTAATTAGGCTTCAACAGCTTGGCTTCAACACCAGTCTCCATCTGGGTGAAGAACATGAATACAGCGTAAAGTCCCTGCTCTACTCAATCGATAACCTGGCAATCCAGTTTCTGACTATCACCTCAAATCGTAACCAGTTCATACAGCGCACCAGCTTCAATGAACGCAAGGAAATTGAGACCTGTCTCAGTGGCCTTTTGAGCTGCATGCAGCAGTCACTGGATAAGCTCAACGAATTATCTAAAGACGACATTCAATGCGATGAAAACTATGCATTGCACTTCACAACAAAGAGTGGGGATTATTACAGTCTTAAGTTACTGGATGCCGTTCTTTACCTGGATCTGCTGAAGCCTTTTTCTCGAATGCTCGAAATGGTCACAGCACAGGAAAGAATTCATGCTCTATCTGCGGTGCTCGAAGGATTACTAAACAGAGAACATGGTATTGCCTCAAATAGCGACACTGAACTCACCGAGGAACAGTCTAACGCACTGGAATTATCCCAGTACCTTATCAGGCAGGCGTTATAGTGTGGCAGGGAGTCACTCCCCTCCTTTTACTGACAATTAAAGAGCAGCGCCCCATAACTACTCGAGCTCAACGGCTCGAGTGCAAGGCAAATCACTACTCTAATTAAAATGATGCATCACAGAGACGGGCACGTGTTTCATACATCTGCTCGCAGCGGTAGGCATCACGTCCTTCACGATAACAGCGATTACGTTTGTGCAGGGCATAATCACGACAGTCACCCCAACCAGCTGTTTTGGCTGTGGGCTGATTTTTCTGCTTTTTCTTATCCCATGGATTATCGCTGTTAAATGCGGACTTTGAAGTTTGTGCGCCGAAGCGCACCTGATGCTCCGCCTTGATGCGGTTCAAATCTGCACCACTCAGCTTATGGCCGGATTTTTGTTTACTGAGAAAAACACCTTCAGCAAATACTGGCTGGGCAATTGCAAATAAAATAATAACAAACGACAGGATAAAGAAAATCGACGATGGTTTATTCAGGACCTTAACTTGACTCATACATACCTCTATATTGATACCGCTATTTATACCAGCAATACCCGTTATGTAAAGCCACATTCGAATGCTTTATCTGAGAATACTGAAAAATCACCTATAAATTACACAAATCTTCCTCAAAAATCACCCATTAGAGTTATTCCTGACCAGAAAAAGTAAACATCCAGTTGCTGCTCAACACGGAGGCAGGGAAAGATCAAATAGCGCAGCGCACAGCAAAATCACTACCGGCCAGTCACCTCGACAGAGCATCCTGCAGAATATATGCCTCACCAGAACCGCAAGAATCAGGCTGAACGACCCCATACAGCCGCACCCAGATAGCTTAGTCATATATTATTTAATAAATCACCCATTCGACGAGTGTAATCTAACGCACTAAATAAGGTAAAATAGCTGGCTTCGCCCTGTAATTGAGTTACCTGGACTACAGACTGATATGAAACAGACAGAATTACTTTCTCCTGCCGGCACCCTGAAAAACATGCGTTATGCCTTTGCCTATGGTGCCGATGCTGTTTATGCAGGACAGCCCCGATATAGCCTCAGGGTGAGGAATAACGACTTCCTGGAAGACAATCTCGCCATAGGCATCCGCGAAGCCCATGAGCTAGGTAAAAAGTTTTACCTGACCTCTAACCTGATGCCTCACAACAGCAAGATCAGGACCTACATCGATGACATGCGCCCCATTATTGAAATGGGCCCGGACGCTCTCATCATGGCTGATCCAGGGCTGATTATGATGGTCCGTGAAACCTGGCCCGAGATGCCGGTACACCTCTCCGTGCAGGCAAATACAGTGAACTATGCTGCAGTTAAATTCTGGAAGTCTGTTGGCGTAGAGCGCATTATCCTCTCGCGCGAGCTTTCACTGGATGAAATCAGGGAGATTCGCCAGGAGTGCCCGGATATGGAACTGGAAGTGTTTGTTCACGGCGCACTGTGTATCGCCTACTCCGGTCGCTGCCTGCTTTCCGGTTACTTCAATCACCGTGACCCCAACCAGGGAACCTGCACCAATGCCTGTCGCTGGGATTACAAATCGGCCCCAGCCAGTGAAAATGCCGAAGGCGTGTACAAACCGGCTGAGCTTTCAGAGCAACACATCAGTGTTTCCGACATGGGTGATGTTCGTCACCCCAAAGCCAACGACGTGATGTTCCTGGAAGAAAGCAATCGTCCTGGTGAGCAGATGCCGGTTGAGGAAGATGAGCACGGCACCTACATCATGAACTCTAAAGACCTGCGCGCAGTTGAACATGTAAAACAACTGGTCGACATTGGCGTGGACAGCCTGAAGATCGAGGGCCGTACCAAATCACATTATTATGTCGCACGCACTGCACAAAGTTACAAACAGGCCATAGTGGATGCCACCCAGGGGAGGGAATTCAACCCTGAACTACTCGGCGTGCTGGAAAACCTCGCCAATCGAGGATATACCGATGGTTTCTATAAACGCCATCACACTCACGAATACCAGAATTATATACAGGGCAACTCTGTGAGCCGCCAGCAGCAATTTGTCGGCGAAGTCATAAACTATGACAAAGACACAGGCATGGCGGAAATAGACGTTAAAAATAAAATAACCGTTGGCGACAAGCTCGAACTCATCAAGCCTTCAGGCAATGAAGATATTATACTGTCTGAAATGCAGGACCTGAACGGTAACACCATGGAACAGGCAAAGGGCGGCGGATATAAAATACGCATCCCCCTGGATGAAAGCATGGCAGAGCGTGGACTGATCGCTCGCTATATCGACTCACCTATTCACACTTAAAAAATACAATCATATGAAATTAGCCGTACTCGACTTCGACTCCACCGTTATGGACGGTGAGACAATAGACTTTCTTGCCCGCGAAACTGGCCAGGAAGAAGCCGTAGCAAAACTAACTGAAGCCGCAATGCGCGGTGAAATGGATTTCTTTGGCGCACTCCAGCAGCGCGTAAAATTACTTAAGGGCATGAAAGAAAGTCGCCTTAATGAAATCTGCCATAACCTGCCACTGATGCCAGGCGCTACAGAACTGGTAACCGCACTGAAACAGAAGGATTATATGGTTGCTATATTCAGCGGCGGCTTTCGAAATGCAACTCGACATTTCAAGGACATCGTTGGCTATGATGCAGAATTCAGTAATACACTGCACGCAAAAGACGGCATATTGACCGGCCTGGTTGGTGGTGAAATGATGTTCGACACATCAAAAGGAGAACTGTTACAACGGCTGCAGGGACTCATGGGAATCGACAGGGCCCACACACTGGTATGTGGAGATGGCGCCAATGACCTGAGTATGTTCAGGCATGCAGACACTCGCATTGCCTTCTGTGCAAAGCCGGTACTTCGTGAACAGGCAACCATTATCATTGAAGATAAAGACCTGAGGAATATTATTCCTCTCATCTAACAAGGAGCACACAATGCAGGGAGCAGTACACTCTATGTTTATTGCAGAAGCAGCTAACACAGCATTAATTGAACTTAAACAGGCCGAGCTTGTAGCAAATCGAGGCATCCTCGGTGACCGATATTACAAGGGCACTGGCACCTTTTCGAAGATGCTTGCAGATAAGCCTTTTAAAGACCTGACATTGATTGAATTAGAAGAGATTGATCTTTTTAATCAGAAAACCGGTTTGAATATAGCCGCCAGTGATTTTCGTAGAAACATCATCACGAAGAATGTCCGCCTCAATGAATTAGTTGGCAGGGATTTTTTTATTGGCAATGTAAAGCTACGCGGAATCAGGCTATGTGAACCCTGCCAGCATCTTGCTGATGTACTTACACATAAAATTTTGCCAGAGATGACTGGCAAATCTGGCTTGCGTGCACAGATACTTACCAGTGGGAATATATTCATAAACGATTCTATTAAGGAAAGCAGTGAACATTATGAATAAAGAAACTTATATAAGCCTGCTATTGTCATTCTTGTTTCTATCTTCCTGTAGCACACAGGCCTGGTATTCTGGTAGCAAAGCAAGTCATGATATATCATGCCTGAAAGAGAGCGAAAGCGACTACGAAGCCTGCATTAAGGAAAATCCACACAGTTACAATGAATACAAACAGGCCAGGGATGAACTAAAAACCACGAACGAGTAATCAATATGACTTTAGAACATTTACTAACACAGTTAAAAAACGACCCTGGCAACACCACTTTTGATGATGTTATCTCTGTCATTGATAACAATTACAATTTCACTCCCAGCGAATTTTCTAATGGAAATTTGCTAAATGCCGCAAACCAGAACAATGGCTCATGCAAGATATTTGCTTTTGCGAAATTACATAATTTAACAGAAGACCAGACACTTAACTGTTTTGGTGACTACTATCGAAAAGACGTACTTGAGCATCCCGAGGCCGATGATCACCAGAACATTCGGAACTTCATTAGCACTGGCTGGAAAGGTATAAAATATACAAGCGATGCATTAAGCCTGAAATAGATAATGTATATCAGTTACAAAAATGCCAACACAGGGCAAGCCGATAATTATCAGACGCATCTTTAAAATGCGTGCCGGGTGCCAAAGCTGAATCTGTAATCTTCATCAGTAAACCCATAACCCACATCTGCTCGTAAATCCAGTTTAACAAAGGCACGTATTTTCCAGCGCAAGCCGAACCCGGCACCTACATTGAGCGGTTTATGAAGGATTTCATCAAAAGCATCATAGGTATTTCCAATATCTACAAAGTACAAATAGCGCACCAGAGGGTAACCAGGATGAGGAAACATGTATTCGACATTAGTAAGCAGGACAGTGTTTCCATTGAAGCGGTCATTTTCATACCCTCTCAGGTCATCACTACTACCCAGGCTGAAAGCACTA
>JBFHVK010000057.1:0-12253 GCA_041589615.1 Gammaproteobacteria bacterium
ATGATTCGTCATTTTCAACTCCTGTACCATCTAGTGATCGCCAGATGCGTATTATTCCCTCAAGTGGTGAGATAATTCCTGCGATTGGACTGGGGTCCTGGCTAACTTTCGGTATAAATATTGAAGATGTGTTAGAGCTTAATAAACGTGTTGTTATCATACGTGAATTTATAGAAAATGGTGGCGGTGTTCTGGACTCATCACCTATGTATGGTGCAGCGCAGGAAGTTATTGGCTTAGCCTTGAAGCGTGTTAATAATAACAAGGATTTATTTTCAGCAACTAAGGTATGGACTACGGGTAACCGTCAGGGTTTACTGCAGATGGAGAAGTCACGACAATTATGGGGATTAAAAAAACTGGATTTAATGCAGGTTCATAATTTACTTGACTGGCAAACACACCTGCCTGTTTTACAGTTTATGAAACAGCAGGGTGAGATACGATACGTGGGTGTAACTACATCCCACGGTCGTCGACATGATGAGTTAGAAAAAATCATGCGCACACAGCAACTAGACTTTGTCCAGTTCACTTATAATATACTTGACCGTGAGGCTGAAAAAAGATTACTACCACTGGCTCAGGATAGAAATATAGCGGTGATTATCAATCGTCCATTTCAGCGGGGAGGGCTGTTTGATCGATTTGAAAGGTATCCTTTACCTGTCTGGGCCAGCGAAATTGATTGTGTGAACTGGGCTCAGTTTTTCCTGAAGTTTATAATTTCCCATCCGGCTGTTACCTGTGCAATTCCTGCAACTTCTCAAATTGAACATCTACGAGAGAATATGGTAGCAGGAACTGGTCGTTTACCTGATAGATTAATACGAAAAAAAATGATTTCGTATATCGGTAGTCTGTAATACGACTTACTAATAAGAACTATATACTTGCTATTGCATATAATCAAAAATGCATTGTGAGCCCGGCGCCATAGCTATCAGCTCTGAACTTTTCGGATATATCCAGTCTACTTTGATGATATTTGAACACGTATTTCCTGGCGTACAATACTATTGAATATCTCTCCGATATAGAAAATTCCATACCCCCTGTAATGTAATAATCAGTAAGGTCAATAGAATTATCTTCATCATCAAATGCCTCATCAAACAGCAATTCTGGAAAATCAACACCGGCTTCTATAAATGGTGTGAATTCTGCAGGGTATTTAAGGCCCATATAGAGCATAAAGGGGTATATGGTTTTACGGTCTCTATCCTGAATGACGCTGCAGGAGTCAATATAGTTAAGGCTCATGCCGCCATATAGGAATTCTCCTGTATGCATGCGAAGTGAGGCAGCCTTGCCACAATCCAGGCTCTCTGCATGAAAGGAGATAAGCCAGTCGTTCTCAGTAGCAATTGCGTGTTCGGTTAAAAACACTAGTAGGATAGTTGCTAAAAAGTGTTGTTTCATAATTAATATCTTATAAAATGACCGATATCATGTCTGGCTAATGTTAATATAAAGTATATTATATATTGTTTTACCCTCTCGTATTGATAATTTATTATAGAGACGAATAATATGTATGAAACACTTAATTCTAATATATTCTTTATTATTGACTGATGCACTTCTCTATGCCTCCAGTTCTAAAGTCGAAGTTTTAAAACTACCTGACATTAGCTCATGGGAAAAACAGGTGTTTCTGGATGAAACTCTTTACCAGCAGGTAAAAATCGATAATAAGAATGTATTGAAGGCAACTAGTCATGCTTCTGCCTCTGGCTTAGTCAGGAAAATAGAGATTGATCTAAACGAGACACCGTATATGAACTGGTCATGGAAGGTAGATTCCGTACTGGAAAATATTAATGAAAAACATAAATCAGGTGATGACTATGCTGCACGTGTATATATTGTTATCTCTGGTGGATTTTTCTTCTGGAGAAGCCGGGCAATTAGTTATACCTGGTCAAGCAGTCAGCCAGAGGGTAGTAACTGGCTAAATGCTTTCACCGATAATGCGGTTATGGTCGCTATGCAATCAGGTGATAAACGCGTTGGTGAATGGGTTTATGAAAAACGTAACATACTTGAAGATGTAAGAAATCTTTTAGGCAGTAATGTAACTTCTATAAACGCAGTAGCAATAATGTCAGATACTGATAATAGTAAACAAGCTGTAACTGCTTATTATGGTGATATATATTTTACCCCGGACTAAGCTAAATAGTCCCGAATCTATGTCATGATAATGTTTCATATTTATTACAATAATCTACTCGTCAGGTGATCATCGAGATGCAAAATGATATCAAGTTAACTAAGCGCCAGGCAATAGAGCTTTTGCGTAAGGAAGCTCAGGAGCTTGAAGACAAAAAAGTCAATATTCGTGAATACGCTGCAAATGCTCGCAGGGCTAAAATGCGTCGAGATCTTGCTGATAAATTAGAGCGTGAGCTTGAAAATGAGTTAAAGTGAATTGTTTATTATCTGGATTGTTCTGGAAATATCTAGCTAGGTAAGTCGCCCCTCAAACAGGTCTCGCTCCTGTTGTATGCTTTGTATCATATGATCTCTGAAGGCTAACACCCTGGCAGTTCTTTTCAGGTCGGGATGGAGTAATATCCATAGTCCAAGGTCATGTTGCGGTTCTGGTTCACTGTATCGCACCAGCTTGTCATCTGTATCACCAAGAAAACACGGTAAATATGAAACCCCTAAATTTTCCTTAATCGCTGCAAGAGTGAGCAGAGTATCATCGCTATAAAAGTTATGGGTCTGGTGATTGCAATATTGCTTTGTCCAGGACTTATGAAATACACAGCAATTAACTCCAATCCACCTGGGCTCTATTCTCTGTTTTTTTACATGCCTTATATATTCATGGCTTCCATATATTGTTGACGCAACAGTCAGTAGCCTTTTACCAATAAGTGTATCTGTTGGTGTATTAGTCAAGCGTATGGCAATATCTGCTTCTCGTTGTGCAAGGCTTGCATCCATATTAGATACAATAATGTGTAAATCAATCTGTGGATTCTCTTCACTAAATCGCGCGAACATTGGCATTAATACAGACGAAGCCATATTGTTAATTGCTGTAACTCGAAGAGGACCTTGCAGACTAGTATCTTTATCAAGAAGTGTCTCATCGATATTGAGCATTTCTCTCTCTATCCGGAGAGCAGCCTGCCTGATGTTTTCGCCCGCCTGTGTAAGTTCATAGCCTCCTTTCTTACGTTCAATTAATCGCGCACCCAGTTTCTCCTCGAATGACCGTATTCGTCTTGAAACAGTTGAGTGTTGCACCCCAAGATGCCTGGCACCACCAGTTATAGACCCTGTACGTGCTACGGCGAGAAAAAGCTTCATATCATCCCAGTTCATAGCTTTTATCCTTTATGGTGCATTTATGCACATTATGTTTCCTTTTTTAGCTAATTGTAAGCAAAAAGAATAGGCGTAGGCTGAAAGGAAATTCAAAACTAAAGCTACGGAGAACACTATGGATCAACAAGAACCCCTGTTTAATGCAGATTTATATAAGCAAACCACGATTCAGCAATGGAATGCCTCTGCTGAGGCATGGCATCGCTGGAGTCCACTCATCAACCGCTGGTTAGGACCGGCCACAGAAACGATGCTGGATATGTGTGATATCAAACAGGGTAGTAAAGTGCTTGATATTGCAGCTGGAGCAGGTGAGCAAACGATCACAGTTGCCAGACGTATTGGTCATAATGGAGAAGTGTTAGCGACTGATATATCTCCAGATATTCTTCATTTTGCAGCTGAAACAGCCCATTTACAGGGTCTTGATAATGTACAGACCAGAGTCATCGATGGAGAGAACATTGCTGAGCTTGAACAAAATGACTTTGATGCCGTAATCTCACGTGTAGGTTTGATTTATTTTCCAGATCAGCATAAGGCACTCTGTGGTATGAAAAAACTATTGCGGCAGGGTGGTAAAAGTGCAGCTATGGTTTACTCCAGTGCTGAAAGCAATGCGTTTTTCTCAATTCCAGTATCCATAATACGTCGTCGAGCTAATTTACCAGTACCACAGCCTGGTCAGCCTGGACCATTCAGCCTGGGTGATATATCAACATTTGCAGATACATTCAAACGAGCTGGATTTAGAGATGTAGAAATTGAGACTGTCAAGGCACCATTGAGAGTCAAATCTGTAGCTGAGTGTTTACAGTTTGAGCAGGAATCATTCGCTGCCTTACATCAGATGTTATCTGGTCTATCAGATATGGAAAAGGATGATACCTGGTGTGAAATAGAAGATGCACTTCAACAATTTGAAATTGATGGTCAGTTTTCAGGACCTTGTGAACTGCTCATTGCAGTTGGAAGTAAATAGGTACTATCAATTTTTATCATATATTTTTGGAGGAGATTACAATGTCAAAAATTGCAATAGTACAAAAAAACCAGGTATTTCTGGATAAACAGAAAACAATCGACGTAGTTCTGTCTACGATAGAAGAAGCGGCTAATAATGGAGCGCAACTGATTGTGTTTACTGAAGCTTTTATACCTGGTTATCCAGCATGGATATGGCGGCTCAGGCCTGGTGGTGACTGGAATGTATCAGAAGAACTTCATCAGCGTTTATTGAATAATGCGGTGGTTATGAATTCTGATGATTTAAACCCTTTATATGAAGCTGCACGTTTATACAATGTGACTGTTGTATGTGGTATTGAAGAGCGGGACAGTGAATTAAGTCAATCGACCCTGTACAACACAGTTATAACCATTGGTCCTGATGGAACGCTATTAAATAAACATAGAAAATTAATGCCAACAAATCCTGAACGAATGGTCTGGGGGTTTGGTGATGCTAGTGGCTTGAAAGTTGTGAATACGCCTGTGGGTCGTATCGGTACTCTATTGTGCTGGGAAAGTTATATGCCACTCGCTCGTTATGCATTGTATTCACAGGGTGTAGAGTTCTACATAGCACCAACTTATGATAGTGGAGATGACTGGATAAACTCATTGCGCCATATTGCAAGAGAAGGATGCTGCTGGGTACTAGGTTGCGGAAATTTACTGGCTGGCCGTGATATACCGGATGATTTTCCACAGAAAGAAAGCCTGTACCCTGATGAAGATGAATGGATTAATCCAGGTGACTCTATAGTTATAGCACCAGGTGGTGAAATTGTTACAGGTCCTATGCGACAGGAAAGTGGAATATTATACAGTGAAGTAGACAGGGAAAGAGTAGCAATATCTAGACGTGCTCTGGATGTAACAGGTCATTATGCACGTCCGGATATTTTTCAATTACATGTTAATAACAAGCCTCAGTCGCCAGTGAAGTTCGAAGCTGGTATAGATCAATAATTATCTAATAGATAACGAGTCAGGAGATAGATTATGGAACATACTATTCAATACAATGCCAGTTGTTTTTGTGGAGATGTACAATTTACATTAAATGGTCATCCTGAGGCCATGGCCTATTGCCATTGTGAATCGTGCAGGAAGTGGTCTGCTGCTCCGTTAAGTGCATTTACCCTATGGAAACCCGAATCAATTAATTTTATAAAAGGACAGAATAATATTGCGTCATATGAGAAAAATCCGTCAACAGGTGATTTATTGGTTATTAGTAAGCGCCAGTGGTGTAAAACATGTGGAGGACATGTTTTTACAGAACATCCAACGATGGGCCTTGTTGATGTGCCATCGGCTGTGATTAAAAAATTTACTTTTACTCCTGTATTTCACGTACATTATCAGGAAACTGTACAGCCAATGCATGATGGACTTTCCAAATATAAGGACTTGCCAGCTGAAGCTGGAGGCAGTGGTTTGACGCTTGCTGAATAATGTAGATTCCCTGGCTCGATGACTGGGATTCTTCAATCTGCGCTGTTACCTGACTGCGAAGTGACTGGTCAACGCAGCTTATATATTCATCTTTCTGTAATATCTGTTTACGAAGCGGCGTAGAATTTCCTGTGCATAAGGAGTTGGTTTTTGGCTTACATTCTGCTTCAGGCTTTCTGCTTCATGGGGTTTAAAGTATCCATGATGCCTGTAGGTTTCGATTCTCAATATAAATTCCTCAGCATCACCTTCAGGATGGAATTGAGTAGCATAGACGTTTTCGCCAACGCGAAACATCTGTACCGGACAGTCTTCACCAGTGATAAGTAGTGTTGCACCTGTTGGTGTGGTATCACAGGCTTCCTTATGTCCAAGAAGTACATCGATTGTATCAGGCATGTCGGACAGTAGAGGGTCCAGTTTTCCAGCTTTTGTGATTTCTAGTTCTACACAGCTGACCGCTTCTCCATATTGAGTGCTAATCTGTGTACCCATAAAATTACCTAACAGTCCATTTCCAGAACATGCGCCGAGAAAAGGTAAGTCCCTCGATACAACAAGTTCAAGTAAGCGATTAAAATCTGCTTCAATTTTTTTCTGGATAGCAGATTTTTTATTTTCGGGTGTGCTTATATCAAAGGGGCTACCTCCGACAATTATCGCTGAATAATTATCTAGTTTGAGATTATCAGGAATACCGGTTTGTTCTATACGTAATCTGCATGTATCCTGTTTTTCTAAGTTACCATACTTGAGGAAACAGTCATATTCGCTATCTGATGTGTTATCTTCCGGTCTTAGTTGCAGGATTAATACTGGTTTTGCTTTAGTCATAGGTTAAATTTTAACAGAAAAATTCCCATACGTGGCTCTGGCCTTATCTTGATTATCTACGTCTGAGATATGAATAATACAAAAATAATTTATAAACTCTCCATACTGCAGAATTATAATTCTGCTGGAATTTTACATAGGGACAGGTATTAACTCTTCATGAAGATACAGCTTGTGATTGAGGGTTATTATATAAAACCTTAATATAGTTATATTTATAGCTTTATTATCTACAATACTTTCACTAAAACAGTAGTGCAAATTTCTTGCCAATTTAATATTCAACTATTCTTCATTTTGCTAGTATTGCATTGTACAGTCACTATCATATTAGTAATTATTCCTGTTAGATTTATATTTCT
This sequence comes from Gammaproteobacteria bacterium, assembly GCA_041589615.1. GTDB lineage: Bacteria > Pseudomonadota > Gammaproteobacteria > SZUA-229 > SZUA-229 > SZUA-229. Next base: position 7,005 of record JBFHVK010000057.1, read on the forward strand.
ATAATATGATTTGATTGAGAAGCTTATCTGTCAGGAGTAGACTTATGCAAAGTCTACAGGAGGGATGTTTATGACAAAACTGACAGTAAACGGGAAGCAGCTCGATATAGATGTAGATGGCACCACTCCCTTGCTATGGGTGCTTCGTGAACAGCTTGGCTTAACCGGCACCAAATACGGTTGTGGAATAGGTACATGTGGCACCTGTACGGTGCATATAGATGGTAAGGCCGTCCGCTCCTGTATGCTACCTGTATCTTCATTGAGCAAGTCTCAGAAGATTACGACTATCGAGGGGCTCTCTGAAAATAATGATCACCCCTTGCAGAAGGCATGGAACGAGCTGGATGTGCCACAATGTGGTTACTGTCAGCCTGGCATAATTATGTCCGCTGCTGCACTTCTCAATTCTAATTCGAATCCCAGTGATGCTGATATAGATGCAAGTATCACTAATATCTGCCGTTGTGGAACTTTCAATCGTGTCAGGAAAGGTATTCATCTGGCTGTGGATATGATAAAGCGAGGGAGTGAGAAATGAATAATGATAAGCATAAGGTATCACGGCGCGATTTTCTTATAGGCACTAGTACCCTCGGTGCTGGTTTTTCTCTTGGGCTTTATCTTCCTCTTGCTGGATGTAGTGAGTCGTCAGATTCAACGAATCTAAATCAATCTGGTCAGCAAGAGTCAGTACAGAATTTTTCACAAGCTAGCCAGGCAACTGGTTCTGAGGTGAATGCCTGGATTGTTATAGAACCCGATGATACCGTCATTATACGTATCGCGCGTTCTGAAATGGGGCAGGGTACCTTAACCGGGCTGGCTCAACTTGTGGCCGAAGAACTGGAGTGTAACTGGTCGAAAGTCACCACAGAGTACCCTACACCTGGTGAGAACCTGGCGCGAGATAAGATATGGCGTAGTTTTTCTACCGGTGGCAGCCAGGGGATACGGGGAAGTCATGATTATGTGCGCAAAGCCGGGGCAGTAGCAAGACATATGCTGATTGAGGCAGCTGCTGATTCATGGGGTGTACCTGCAAGCGAATGTCACGCAGAGGATAGTGTGATTACGCATGAAAGCAGTGGTCGATCTATCACTTATGGCCAGATTGCCTCACAGGCGGCTGAATTATTTCCACCTGAGCACGTCAAGCTAAAAAATCCAGAAGACTGGAAGCTCATCGGTAAGCCAGTAAAGCGACTGGATACAGCGGATAAGCTTAATGGCAAGCAGGTATTCGGGGCTGATCTGATACTACCTGGAATGCTGAATGCAGCTATAAAAGCTTGCCCGGTGTTTACGGGTAAGCTTAAATCTTTCGATGCAGGCAAAGTTATTTCAATGCCAGGTGTGCACAAGGTTGTTGCCGTAGAAGATAATGCAGTTGCCGTCGTTGCAGACACCTGGTGGCAGGCTAAAACAGCCCTGGATGCGCTGACAATTACATGGGATAAAGGCGAACACGCTAACCTGAGCAGTGCAGATATCGATGCGATGCTGGAGGAAGGTCTGAACTCATCCGAGCGAGTGTATGTGGGAAATAAACAGGGTGATATTAACGCGGCACTCAATGTTGCAAATAAAACCCTGGAAGCGGTTTATCGATACCCGTACCAGAACCACGCAACGATGGAACCAATGAATGCTACCGCGTTGTGGACAAAGGATAAATGTGAAGTCTGGTGTCCTACACAAAATGGTGAAGAAGCATTGAATGCAGCAGCTGAAGCATCAGGCCTGGATATTAGCCAGTGTGATGTCTATAAAATCCATCTTGGTGGTGGCTTTGGCAGGCGTGGGGCATTCCATGACTTTGTTAGCCAGGCTGTGTCTATAGCAAAGCAGATGCCGGGCATACCGGTAAAATTATTATGGAGTCGTGAGGAAGATATGGCTCATGGTCATTATCATCCTGTTACGCAGTGTAAGCTCAAGGGGAGCCTGGACCAGAATGGCGATCTTACAGGCTTACACGTGCGCATTTCAGGGCAGTCGATACTGGCTTCAGTACGACCTCAATGGATGCAGAACGGCGTTGATATGATCACCTTTCAGGGTTTTCATGCTGAGGGTGATCACGCAATCAGCTACACCGTGCCAAATTTACTTGTTGATCATGCAATGCGGAATCCTCCTGTACCTCCCGGTTTCTGGCGAGGTGTGAACATTAACCAGAACACAATTTATATGGAGTGTTTTATTGATGAGCTTGCGCACGCTGCAGGAAAAGATGCACTGGATTTTCGACGTAAGTTAATGTCAAACCATCCGAAAAGCCTGGCTGTGCTGAATGCGGTAGCTGAAAAAGCTGGCTGGGGAACACCAACGGATAACGGCGTGCATAGAGGACTAGCTGTGGTTAAAACTTTCGGGAGTTATGTCGCAGCCTGTGCCGAAGTGTCTGTCAGTGAAAGTGGCACTCTTAAAATACATCGTATCGTTGCAGCGACAGATCCCGGTCATGCGGTGAACCCTCAACAGATCGAAGCTCAGGTTGAAGGCTCTTTTGTATATGGTCTATCTGCACTGTTATATGGTGAATGTACGATTAAAGATGGTGCAGTAGAGCAGAGTAATTTTCATGATTATCCGTCGATGCTTATCAGTGAAATGCCTGAAGTCGAGGTGATAGTCATGCCTTCAGGTGGCTTCTGGGGCGGTATCGGTGAGCCGACCATAGCCGTGGCAGCACCCGCCGTACTAAATGGGATTTTTGCCGCGACGGGGAAACGTATTCGAGAAATTCCGTTAAAGAATGTAGAACTGCGTGCTTAACAAATCTCAAACAATAGCTGTGAGGTAGTTATGTTTAAACCCTGTACTGTCATTCTGGCCAGTCTATTTATTACTACAGCCGTTCACGGGGCTGATGTAGTTACTCACAGGAGTATAGGTATGGAGCTGGCACGTGATATTGCCAGTACAAGTATCGATGTGTGTCGTAAGCAGGGTTATCATGTGAGTGTAGTTGTTGTCGATCGTCATGGTTTAATCAGGGCATCACTTCGTGATGATCTGGCATCGCGTTTCACTCTTGAGGTGGCTGAACGCAAGGCGAATATGACGGTGATGGCATGGAGCGATAGTGGTCAGTTTAGAAAAGTTCGTGAAGATATTCGACAGGAATTGAATCATATTGATGGCTTAATTGTTATGGAAGGTGGTGTAAGAATTGTTTCAGGTGGATATAACCTCGGGGCCGTAGGAGTCAGTGGAGCGCCGGGTGGTGATAAGGATGCTGCCTGCGCAAAGAAGGCGCTTAAAATACTGGATGAACGAATCCAGTTTGCAATCGATTAGAGTTAAACTATTTAGAATATTTTATCGGACATAGATGGAAATGCTGCATTACGGTACGGATCATGATGTATTAAATATTGCACACGACTGGCTTAAAGGTGGCCATGAGGTTCTGCTTGTCACTGTATTAAGAACCTGGGGATCTTCTCCACGGCCGCCAGGATCTTTAATGATTATGCGAGATGACGGTGTTTTACATGGCTCAGTTTCCGGGGGCTGTGTTGAAGAAGATCTTCTGCAACGTTATCGCAGTCAACAACTTGTAGATAATTATCCAACACTCATCGACTATGGTGTTAACAGATCTGAAAGTAACCGGCTTGGTTTACCCTGTGGCGGAAGACTTGAGCTTTTAATCGAGAGAATTGAACAGCTTGATGACGTTCAACAGGTACTTGATGTTCTCAACAGGCAACAGTCAGTCTCGCGACAGGTGAATTTACTTACAGGTCAGGTATGTTTACAGCTTGTTACGGAACAGCAGGAATTTAATTATAACGCTGATTACGTGACTAAGGTGTTTGGGCCACAATGGCAAATGTTGTTGATAGGTGCAGGCCATCTGTCACAGTATGTATCCAGAATGGCTTTAATGCTCGGCTACCATGTTATTGTCTGTGACCCCCGCGAAGAATATGTAAAAGACTGGAAAATTGAAGGGTGCGAAATAACCAGCATCATGCCAGATGATGCAGTACTGGCTCATATCTTACATTCACGTAGTATTGTGTTAGCACTTACCCATGATCCAAAACTCGATGATATGGCCATTCTGGATGCGCTAAAATCACCTGCATTCTATGTTGGGGCTATCGGTTCCAGAAAGAACTGTGAAATGCGAAGACAACGACTTCAGCAGTTTGATATATCTAATAAAGAGCTTGATCAATTACATGCACCTGTTGGCATCGATATTGGTAGTCATACACCACCTGAAATTGCAGTGTCTATCCTTGCGGACATAACTCGGCATAGAAACCTATTAATTGCCCGGAAGAATGAGATGATTTCGAATGAATATACTGATCAGAGAAGTGTTCATCTCGTATGAATAAATTCCCGATGGGTATTTTGCTTGCCGCGGGCCAGAGTGAACGATTTGGTAGCAACAAGCTTCTTTATCCTGTTGCTGAAAATAAAACCATGCTACAGGTATCACTAGATAATATGACGGCAGCCTTGTCGGAAACAATTGTGGTAATAAATCAATCGCTCGTTAGTCATCGACACATAATTGAACGACCAGGTGTGCATGTTATCGTTAATGAACAGGCTGAACAGGGCTTATCTAGCAGCATAGCAGCTGCTATCAGGCAGAGTATTGATGCACCAGGCTGGATGATTGGGCTGGCCGACATGCCATATATAGAAACAGAAACACTTCGTATGCTGGTAAATCATTATACAAATACACACTTTTTAAATAAGCAATGTATTGTTGCTCCAGCATGTAATGGTGTTAGAGGTCATCCAGTTATTTTTGGGAGTGCTTACAAGCAGGAACTTCTCGGATTACGGGGTGATATGGGTGCAAGAAAGATAATACAGAGTTATCAGGGTCATCTTGTTATGCTGGATACCGATGATCAGGGCGTATTGTTGGATATAGACCACCATAACGATATTAAGTAAACATTGGAATGGTCAGTATATTTATCTGAATATACGCTACTCTACTGACCTGTGATCACGCAAATTGATCTTTAATGTGTACACTTATAATGAACTTATAGATAGTAAATCCAATATTACATACAAACGATGTTGAGCTTCATATCCTGGTAATTATTGTGATATGAAAAACATGCCGATCACTATCGTTTATAAGACATTATTCCTGTGCATCATCTCAAAGATATTAATTTCATGAATGAAGAATATATGAATTCATGAAAATATACTTATTCCTATCTATAATAAAAGCCCACGTTTTATCGCAAGGC
>JBFHVK010000058.1:0-12094 GCA_041589615.1 Gammaproteobacteria bacterium
TCTCTCTGTTGTTGATGTTTGTATCATCTCAAACAGATGTAGGAATGTCTTAGGCAGATTCACGCCTCCACCGTATGCAGAGATCGATGACCTCTTGGTCGTCGGTGTATTCATCTGGAAAGTCGACAGAGGATGAGCACATCACGTATGTTTCACCTGTTTCCTCCTTGCGCCTTCTAACAGCTTCGTTCAGCTCGTCCCATGTGCGAACTGTATCGCCATCGATCATCAACCCATCTTCTCTTGTAACTTCCGCAAATATCATCATCTCTCCAGCTTATGCAGATAATCTTTGGTGCAGCCGCGTAGCAGAATCAGCTGCTCCACTGTCAGCTCGCCATACTCGCGTGTTGCAACACCAGCGTATGCATCGGTGATAATGCCTGTCTTCGTGTAACCCTCCACATCCACATTTTCGCCGAATGATCGCAGTACGAAATAGTGTTTGCCATTGAATGCGTTAACACCGAAAAGAACCAGACGCAGCACGTTGTCTTTTTCGGTTTTATCCATATACGCCGAATCATGCAGTAGTGGGTCGACCATCGCCTTAATCTCTTTTACGAGCTGAATTCGGTATTGCTCAATGACCATGCTCATTTGTTTTGTGGTTTTATTCATATTTCACCTAATTCGATTTTATCAACCAAAGAAATATTGTGGTCAATGAAGAAGCCAACTGACACAAACTTCACCTGAGACTTAAAGCCAGCTGGTATGTCGGACAACCCAAACACCGGAATCTCCACAGATTCGCTATTCTTCAAGTGAATGGTTATCTTACCCAGAATTGCACCAAACTCCTCAGCCTCGATCGAATTGAAATCGACCACAGGTGAGGCGATGTCATCATACTTAACCAATACTTTCATTTGTCACCCCCACATCAGTCAGCGTTAATTCCCAAACAGGTCGTGGCAAGTCGAAGTAAACGCCCTGATGTGCACCAGAGCCGTTGTCGCCCCAATTCCAGAAGCGTGCCATTCTCACTCTATCCCAGCGTAATTGACTGATCTTGATGTGACTAAATGGGCCGCCTGAGATAGACACACCGCTCTTCGTTAAAAATACCGAAGCGCCACCCCAGCAAACATGCAATTCGCCACTTTCAGCGTCAACATAATCTACGCGACCATATTTGCCTGAAGACAGTGCATTTTTGTACGGATATGGCGCATCATCTGGAATTAGAACCAGATCGCCAGGTTTAGGCGGTTGAAATCGTCTGATGTCCACAGACGTTGTGACCATACCCTCGCTGCCAGCATATTCAACTACATGGTTCATAACTGACCACCTCTGCGAATTTCAGGTAAACAGTCGTGACAATGTGGGCGACCGCCGTACGTGTCAGTAGCTTCATTGGTGCACCCTGCAAATGCGCACTGCGGTTGTTCAAATGCCTTAACCATCGCGTCCCACTCTTCCACAAGGTCTGCTATCTCAAATACCAAAGATTGACCCCTATTGCTCATCTCAATATCAAATTGGCGACGATGTGCTTTTTCTTCAGGGGTCAGAACTATGCGACCAGTTTCGTTGTATGCTCTTGTATCCATTACTGTTCTCTTTTGTTGTAGCTCATCAATGACTTAACTATATCAACGAGATATAGGCAAGTGAACAGGCGATGTGTAGTGCAAACCGTGCCACTGATACCATCTTGCATACATGTGATGATGAACTTCGGTATACACCTGTTCGTGCCACATTAACGCCTTAACATGTTTTTGGCCTGTGGCAAACCAAACGACAGTTTTCATGGTTCTGAATGATCTACACAGTTTGGCGTAGTTTTGCTCATTCATGATGCGCCTTTACCGCAAGCCTTCGTATGGATCAAAGCCAAGCGCCTCGTGAATATCTTTCTCGATGGCTTCGGGGTTGGCCGGCAGCCAATTGATAAATGGCATCACGTTTAGCAGCGCCTTCTCCAGCGTCGATACTCGATTTTGCAACTCATTAACGGACAGCTCAGGGCTGTAGCCTAGTGAGAATGGACTAATGCCTTTCGAGCCCAACGATTTCTCTGCGAACTCTTTTGGCGTGTAAAACTCAACACCACCCTGACCATCTTTATCATGTACTCTAATTAGCATTTCAATCCTCCTGGTCAGCCATGTCGACTGTACCAATCCAGTCATCTTTTTCGGGCGGGTAATCCACCGCCATGTCGTAAACGTCGAAACAAGTGGCAGTGCTGTCTTCACCATGCATTAACTCAAATGCCTGTGCCGCAGCATCTTCCATTGAGTCAGCTTCAACGTCGATGTACCAAGCTACTGTGTAATTACTCTTCATGATTTCACCAAACTAACTGTTGCGTCTGTGCCGAAAGCAGGATGGACGAGTGATGCGTAATTGTCACGCCACACACTGCCCTTCTGTCGAAGTGGGTGAACTTTGCAATCTCGCAGAAATTCGGTTGCAGCTTTGCAGGCATCGGCACGCTTGCTAAATGTTTCGGTCGTTGGGTATCGACCACGTTGATAAAAGTTAACCGTCCAACTCATGACTCCAACCACTCATCGTACGTTTTAAGAGGTGCACCATTGCGTGTGATGTCGCCACCGTTGCCGTCGTTGGCATGTTCGAGATAGATTTGATACTCATCCCAATTGCCGCCACGTGCACGCGTCTGCCAATCGGCGCTCACTTCAAGATTTGGTTGTTCTGCCATTGTTGTTCTCTGTTGTTGTTTTCAGTGTCTACAGTATCGCAAGCCGTTATAGGTATGTCTTAGGCAATGCAGTAGTGACACCAACCCGAGCCATGATCTTTTCTGAATAGCCTGGAGTTGGAGAACCCACCTCTGCGATAGAACTCACGCTTGGATATGGCGTATGCGCCTCTCATTTTCAAACCTCACCAACAACTTCATTGGTCAATGGATTAACCCAAACGGTTTTCGACTGAGGTAATGGCAGTGATGTAATCATCTCCATATACATAAGACCACGTTTGGTGATTTTGTACATTGCGTTGTACTCTGTCGGCTTCTCCAATTCGATCAACAAACCCTCATTCAACAAATAGATTACGGCATCCGACTCTGCTTTGGAGTTTTGAAATGGATACTCTGATGGAAAACAGTAGTAGTGCATTAATATGCCTAATTTAATTGGACTCATTTTCAAACCTCACTTTTAAATTGCCAACCAAGCTTCAGCTTTAGCTCCAACCTGGTGAATGAATTAACCAACTTGATAAAGTCTTGCTGATTTGGAATGTTCTCAGTTTCAAAAACAACAGCCACACGTGTGCAGGAGTTATCGACATCAGTAACATCCCAATAGTCGTAGAGTTCAGACTTCAGCATCGCCTCAAACTCGTCCCACTCCATGTCGCAGTAGGCATCAAGAAGATGTGGGTAGTCTGTCTCGGTCACAAGTATCGCGGTTTTAACCTGACATAATGTGGATAAGCTCATGCCGCCTCCTCTTCATCATCATCATCAAGATCGGCGTTGTCCAGAATGTAATCGATATACTTCTGTTCCAACTTGTAACCACACTCTGTGCCGAGAATATCTCGACCCACTTCACCTGCACGCTGATAAACGCCGTCATCAAGATCGTTAACATGACCCAGTTCCAATGAACCTGGACAGCCGCACATCTTCACCGTGCCATCTGGGTCAATGTGTCCACCGCCACAACCGCAACGATCTTCACCACCCAGGTCATTCTCAAGTGCCGCGCCACGTGCTGCGATATTTCCCTCAACGTTGCGTATCTCCAACTTCAGTCGCTCGAACGTACGCACCACATTCCAATCGATCGGATCGTGATAGCTATCTTGCGACAGTGCAACGCCAAACTTTTCACTGCCACTGGCAATGCCTGCCAATGCCTTCGCAATCTTCTTCACGCTACCATTGGTTGCCATCCACACATATTCAACTTCAGCAGCCATTGCCTCGCCGAAGTATTGCCAGAATTTGGGATGCAGTGTTGGTTCGCCACCACCAATCGTAATGTTGCTTCCGTAGTCCTCTGAAAGCGCCACAGACTTAGCGAATATATCGGGCGTCATGAACTCGCCTGGCTTGCCCTGCTCGCACGAGAAGATGCAGTGGGCGCAGCTCATGTTACATTTTGTGGTAATTTGTATGTACATTAGCCTTCCTCAATTAGGTTAACCGATGCAGCATCCACATCCTCGAACGCATCTTCACGAATGTATTTGGCGATAACATTGCAGGTCATGCCCATCACTGTGTACAGTGAAATGCGATCTTCTTTTGGATGTTTTTCAATCCAATCTTGAATTGCACCTAAGTCTTTAGGTGTCGCGAATATGCCAGACTCAATGTCTGCCAATCTAATTTGCCTCTCTTCTGACATAGCGGCTCTCCTCTGTTGTGTTTCGCTATGTTTATATAATCTCAAGCCGTTTCAGGGCTGTCTTAGGCAGTTCGTCATCCGTGACGCAATTGCCTACTTACGCTAAACTGGTACCCACTCTCCGTTCTCGAACATTTCGATCCATGTGCAACCATCATTCGGCATACCAAAGTCATCCAGTGGCTCGGTGCCAACGCAGTTGTCAGACATGTAGCCTGTGTAATACAGGTTGCGATCGTCATCACCCATGCGGAACAAAAGAATGCAACGATCGGTGTCTTTGCGAGTAACACCATCGGGGCCGTAAATATCAACTTCTTCTTCGTCCAGATGGCTGTACGTGATCTTCCAGACGGGTTCGCCAGTATCTTCACCAACATCTTCGACTGACTCTTCAGAGCCATCAGGATATTCTTCAGGGATTTTCTCCAGCAGTATGTCGAACACCATCAGGAAGTTCTGTGTGTCTTCATCGCTGAAGCCAGTGGCATTTTGAACAAGTTCGTTGATTGGCGTATCGCCTGCATCTATCTCGATTAGCGTCTTCGCCATCTTGAACAAACCGAAAGCGACTTTGTCGCCACATTGTTGAAATAAGCTCATGATTCTCCTCATTAATTCGTCAGTAGTGACTTATTGTCTCAGTTAAAACTTGGAAGGTCTTTGGCAATATTCGTATGGATCAACATACTTGATGGTAAACCCATGATATTGCTCATCGACGGTGGTGATTTGAACAGTTGCACCATCTTTAATCTGTTCTTTGGGCTCATCTGTGTACATAGTTGGCGCAACACCAACAAGAACCAGACAGCCAATTAGAAGTAAGTCATTCATAGTAAATCCTATTATAGTCACCAGTGAGTTAGTTATTTGGTTAAATTAAGCCACGTTCCGCAAATGACACACATTCGTTGCCAACAACAAAGTGATCTAGCACACGTATATCAACCAACGCCAACGCATCCTTCAGTCGCTTCGTGATTCTTTCATCGGCAGAACTTGGCTCTGGCACACCCGATGGATGATTGTGCGCGAATATAACCGCAGCCGCATTTAGCTCAAGTGCACGCTTCACCACTTCACGTGGGTAAACACTTGCACCGTCGATCGTGCCAGTAAATAGTGTTTCAAATTTGATCATGCGATGGCGCTGATCAAGAAACAGCACGGAAAATACCTCATATTCCAGCTGACCAATCTCAAATGTCAGAAAGTCTCTGGTCATTTGAGGTGATGTTAGAGCAGCACCCTTGCGTGTGGCGCGAGACTTCAGTATTTTCTTTGCCACTTTGATGATGTCATCATTGCCCAGGTATTCACCTGTAGCTTCATTAATCAAGTTCATAATTCGCCTCTTTTCTCTTTTGTTTCACGTTGAAAATACTATACAAAACAGACTCAGGGCTGTCTTTGGTAATATGTCACTCGTGATTTACTATTATAACCGTTCAAAAGTTAGCTGGAGGCTTCGTGTGTTGCGCTGTGTGCTGTTTTCTCAACTTAGATATACTCAGCTATAGCTTTCGCTGCCGGACATCTCAGAAGTGCTTACAGAGCTTCGAACCATGGACTCAATACAGACAAGAAAAAGGGGCATCCTTGCCCCAATTTTCTTTACTTCACGAGTTTGGCGATAATGCTCTGCTTATTGACCTTCATAGTCTTGCCATCGAGCGTGCCAATCATAAACAGCGGAAGCAATTTGAACATCTGATGCCCCTGACTGTTAGCAGTTCCTTTGCTGTACCCCTTCACACCATTCGCCTTCTGATCCTGAAGGTGATTGATAAGCTCCTGGGCCGTCATACTGCCCTTATCCACCAGGAACTTGATCGCAATCTCAGTGTATGTGGACAATTTCGCGGCACCGCTGGTGAATGCAATCAGATTAATCGCCTTCTCCGATACCTTCACAGCCATATCCTTGCTGTCCATCGCTGCCAAAAGTGCATCACGCTTGGCTTTGCGTTCAGCTGGCTTCAGCTTCGCGTCAGTCGTTTCCAGAACGAAGTCTTCAGCATTTGCACCCATACGATCCAGTGCCACTTCAGAGCGCTTCGAATTAATCACAGTCTTACGTGGTGCTTTCGGCTCTTTGGGCTCAGCTTTCGCTTTATCAGTTGTGCCACCCTTCGCTTTTTTGGCTTTTGCAGCCTCCTTCTTCGCTTTCAGACCACCCTTCTTAACTGGTGGAGCTGGAATAGCTTCTTCAACGTTCAGCTCGCCTGCTTCAGCAGTGTCAGACTCTTCGGACAGTGCCGCAAGCAGCTCTTCGTCGGATACTTCAGGTGTAGCAGCGGAGATTGCCGCAAGTACATCTTCAGATGTTTCAGGTGCAGTAGTTTGTGTGTTTGACATAGTAAAGTCCTCTTGTGTGTGTTGTGTGTATGTCTGCATAGTAAGAACTAAACTCAGGGATTGATACAGTCATTCGTGAATTACCTTTTCAAACCCTTCGTTGCGCTCTGTGCATGTTGTAACTATATGACACGAGGTTAGGGATGTCTTCGGTATCGGCTAGGGAGTTTTGTTCACGCTGTGTCCGTGTTCATTATTAATGAACGCGCACGCGTGATATACAAAATACTTAGGGATGTACAGTGGGAATCGATTGGAGGATGTAAAGTAGGAAGTGGAAAGCCAGGGTACATTTTCCCATGGCATGCACCATGGTCTTTTATATACCTGTACGCCCGAAGCTTGCCAGTTCTGTATACACGTATACGCCCGCCTCTAGCCAGTTATGTGAAGGATTTGGTGCGCCGAGCTACCAGGTGCCGGCGTCAGGATTGGATTCGAAGGTTGAGATGGAGACGCAGTCATCAGACTCCATTTCATCTTCATGTTCATCGGAGACAATATCTCTGGGAAGGTCGCCAAGCATTACAAGTTTGCCAGGTTGTGCATCAACAGCGTGACCGTAATAACTATCGGTGTTTTCAACCAGAAACTTTTCAAACGCCTTGATTGCGCTCTCTTCTGTGGGGTAATGATCGGATATTAGCGGGTCAAGAACCATTCGCTGGGTGCCGTCACTGAGCGAGACATTGGAAAGAACGCGCAATTCAAACAATTTCCAGAAATCTCGTGGAACTGTTTTCGTGTCAATCTTACCGCCAAGCCAATTAACAGTGACAAGATAATCGCCATTGTAATAATGCCTGACAACTCGGTAATCTTCGTCATCATTTAGCGCAGCCCAGTGTGTCGGACTAATGCTTTCACCCCTGCGATTGAAATAACCCACTAACTGCCCTCTAAATAAAGCCTAATTTAAATGGACTAGTTTAAAAGACGTGCGCAATGCCTGAATGCAATGGACTCCATCTCTTTCTTGTCCGTAACATGCGAAAGGTCATAAGGCAGACGAGTCATGATGCTGATCATTTTTGGTTGACGACCCTTCTGCGTTGAGACCAATCTTTCGTAACTTGTGCCATTATCACGTAGCATCATGGCTATGACGGCGGCTTGAGAAGCCATATCACACTTACTGCTAATCTCCTGAGATGTTAAGCCAGTTTCGATATAATCAAAACCTTCACCACTTTGACGTGGCTGCATACAGCCCTGCAGGGCTAAAATAATAGTACTTACAATAATGGCTTTTTTCATGTTTATTCTCCTCAATAAAAAATGCCCCTTCGAGAGAGAACGAAGGGGCATCACACTAACAACGGACACGCACTACCATGTCCAGGCGTATTGTAACACACATTCGCTCAATAACTAAGCGCCATAAACATGACGCTCAACATAATCTTCCTCAGTTGGCCCAGTTGGGTGATGTACACAAAATCGGCTACTGGCCTTCTGATGCGGAAAGGATAAACCGTCGCAGTGACAGGTTCTGGCCTTATCTCGCTTTCGTTCGTTGTCGGTGCTATGCAGCTTACCACCACAGTGCTGACAAACCGGCTCTTCAACATACCAAGTCAGAGGGTGTCGCAATACGGCTCTAGCTCTGCACTTACTACTTCCACATCTGACACGGTAAGTCATGGACACACCATTACTGGTTCGACCGTCGTGGTGTAGTAGTTCTCATGCACCTCGTAACGATCAACCACCTTTTCATCTTCAGGGCAGTCTTCTTCACATCCGGTGCCAGCCACAAGCAGAAGGACTATCGCTAAATATTTCATGGTCACTCCGTATGATCGAACTTGTATTCGATGGAGACGATGAACTCACCTTTTGCAAAGCCATATTCATCGCACTTGATCATCGACGCCTCATCAGAGAAGTCGGGGTTTAACGCCTCCAATACATCTCGTTCCATATCGGCAATACTTTCGCCGTCGTAGACTTTGTGAAATAGGTTACGCTGCATGTGACACCGCCTTAACTTCGGGTAATGTGTAGAAGCCACGATCAATGCCTTTGAACAGACACTCAACCATTACGTCAACATCATAGTCAGCCGCGTGTGCTGCATCAGGGTTGTAATCCACACCCAGTGCAAAGCACAGCTCACCCAGATTTGGATTCTTACCCAGTGGCGTTGCCCATCTCGCATTTTCCATCGTGCAGTATGTCTGCACCTTTGGCACCTCAATGCCGACACGCGCCAGCTCAAGTGCAATGAATGGGCCATCAAACGGCATGTTGTGCGCAACCATTACATCGATATTACTCATGATGTCGGCGATCTCTGGCGCTACATGCTCCCAGGTAGGTTTACCAATCAGATCAGCAGCCGAGATGTGATGGACTGCCTGTGCCTTAGCGTCAATTGATCGTTGCGGATCAATGCGCTGTATGAATGAGCCGGTTAAGTCACGAGTGACCGAATCATAAAGACGGAAACATATTTCAACGATCCGATGTCCCTTCTCCTGGTCGAGTCCGGTTGTTTCTGTATCTACAGCACCAATGATCATTACTCTTCACCTCTAATGTTACTTTGACACACCGGACATTTAGCTATTGGCACGTAATTCTCACCATCCCACTCAGCAACACCTTCAATTAAATCGCCAGTTTCTTTTGAGTAAATGTCGCTGGGAAAATCAAGTTTATCTTTATCCAGCACAACTCCACAGTTATCACAACTGGTTATATTCATTTGCGTTTCCTCAAATGAATTGAATTGCATGCACGCGGCTCAATATCCATACAGCCACTATCACAGTTAATGACAATCACATCCTCATCCTCATTGGATTTGTAGACGGATATGCGATTGAATTTACTTTTACCAACCTGAAAGTAATAAACCGACTGCTCAGGTAGAATAAACTCATCCATACTGCCAGCCTCAGATCGATACACTTCACCGCTGCATCTGGATTCAGAACCTTGTTTAATTTCTGAATATTGTATCTGTAGTGTATCAATTTGCCGTTCGAGATCGGCAATATGTTCTTGCGCCCACTTTGGCAACTTGGTTACGTTGTGCGTCATTGTTAACCTCTGTAATATGCTTGGACAATTGCCCACGCTGTTGCTCTTAATCTTCCGCTGCCACGCGACAGCACCTTTAACAACTCGGCTTTCTCAGCTATGTATGTTTTGGCAAGCTTCTCATCGTACACAATGATAGAGCTGGTATTGTCAATCAGATCAGCCAGCTTGATTGTTTGTGCCTGCGCTGACACACGTGCCAGACGACGGCGCTCAATGCTTTTACGCAAAGCGCGATTGCCGTCTTCCTTTGTGGTGATGTCAGTTAGCTCGTTGACAAAGTTCGCCACTCTGAAGCCAAACGCCGATTGAATATGATTGAATTCAACATCAGTATCCTCAATCGTGTCATGCAGCATTGCCGCACAGATCATATCGATGTCCTCAGTGATTTCACTGATAGTTTTCGCCACAGCCACTGGGTGAACAATGTACGGTTCGTTGGTGTATTTACGCAGCTGACCCTCGTGTGCCTCGCTTGCAAAGCGAAAGGCGTAATCAACTGTACCCTGACTTCTTTTGTGTGTGATATTGTGTTTCATGCTTTCTATTATCTACTTAGATGTTGGAGTTTCAATTGGCGTTATTGATAAGCCACAGTGATACGGATTAACACCTTCTGGCACATATAGTCGAGCAACAGTGCCGTCATGCCACCAGGTATTAAAATCCGTTCGCACGTATGTGGTCTTTTTACCTTCGCCGTTATAACCCTCGTGTGACTCAGTAAGTATCTCGGCAAAGTAGTAAGGGCTTCCCCAATCACCGTAGCCGGTTGGATCGTAACGATAAATGGGTTGTTTGAAATCACCTGGCATTACAAATAACCACCATTCTTTAATCTTATAAACGCCTCACAATCAGCGAGTGAACCTTGATGAACCGTTACACGGTCTTCATCTGAAATGTCTACAACCTGATATGTGCTGTCTATAAGTAGCTCAACCTTGTATTCAGGTTCTACTTCATCCAGCGAATATTCATCACTAAAGTGCTTCATCATTGACATTACATTGCTCCTATGAAACGCCAGAAACGTTTCAGCGCTTCGTGTTCGGTTGATGCGAAAAGAGGTGTCGCTATTCTGATTTTACCTTTTATGCAAACAACGTAGCCAGTATGGTGACCATTAATTTCATACAGACAAAATTGACTCTTTGGCGAGTTAGTGCCTGCTGGGATTGGATACTTCACTTATTCTTTACCTTCTCTGCTAATGTTTTAACCGCTCTCTCAAGCTTCTCAATGCGCGTAGCTTGAGCCTTAATTGTATTCTGCATCTTCATGCGTTCTAAGCTGCCGGATCGCTCTGTGCGCTTCTCAGACTGCTTGGATCGACATTCTGCAAGTTCTTTGATTAACTCAGCATTATCTAACTCAGCTTGGCTGAACATGACGCTGCAACCTCTTCTTCATTGATACCGCAATAACCTTCTCGCACATCTCAACATCAAACATACCAATGTGACACTCAGCGCCAGGAATACCCAGCTCTTTTGATAGCCACTTGTAAGCCTCGGTGCGCGTCATCATCTTCGCTGAACGCCAGATAGGATCAAAGGCAGCGTGCGCCTTCTTTTTGTACTCACGCAGCATGCGATCAGCCAATCGTCCAAGCGGTTTGTCAGTGTCTTTGTGTGTGCCAACATACGAAAACTCTGGCTTACAGCGACACAGATAGATCATGCCGTAACTTCTGCCATAAACCTCTTTCGAGTCAACAAACTCAGCCTGACTACCGCAATATGGACAATTAACTTCTTTCATCAATTAAATCCACACAATGATTGTCAATCATGAATTGATTGATGAGTGGCTGATCAACGCTAATGGAGAATGTCTCAACATCATTCGTTAAAGAGTCAACCGACACATCGGTAATAACCATTCGCTTAGCCTGCTCAATCATATCCAGACTGCTAAGACCATTGATTTGCTCAATGCCATAATTGTTTAATCTAACGACCTGTCCGATTATTGGTCTTTCTTTCATTTTTAGTTCAAATCCTCGTATCCAAGTTCGTCTAATTTTTCAATCATGTTTATAAAGCCAGCGTACGCTTCGCTTGGCGTATCATAGTTGCGTGCTTTAACTGACTTTTGAGTTGTCAATGTAAATAACTCCTCACCGTAGCCGTAACTGACAGCTATCATTGAGTCGGCATTTTTAAATAATCTGGTTTGATAATCAGTGATGCACCCGCCGACTGTCTCTTCGCGGCTTGCACGTGTAACCAATTCAATGAAGTCACGACTGACTAACCCACTGGCTACTGAAAAAAGAGTGTTAATACCAACGTCAAATTGTGCCGTTGATATGCGATGATTGCGGTGATCCA
>JBFHVK010000059.1:0-11874 GCA_041589615.1 Gammaproteobacteria bacterium
GACCAAATTATCCGGCAGTGAAGAATATTGAGTTATTAATAAAGATATTCAGGCAGCAGCTGGAAAGTGCTGCCAGCCAATAGTTAGGTACCTAAACGAGCTGTGCTCCGCCCATCAACCATTTCATACTTGGCTTTTTTAAGGTTTTCGATCATCTCCGGCACTTCAATTTCAATAATCTGGTCGGTGATCCATTTATTATCACGCTCGCCCATAACTGCACTGATATTGTCACCGAAGTCTCGCTTGTACTGGAATCCGGGCATATCCTTTTCATCATCCCATGAACATTCTGCATAGGCATTCAGGCGCTGGTTCATGGTATCGATAAAAGCTTTCGTATAATCCGTACCACGAGCAATCAGGTCTTCAGCATTTTCCTGGAAGGTTTTAGACAGCTTGGTGGCGAACTTCACAATAAACTCCTGGCGCTCTTCCTGGGTCATCTGCCCTGCGACCAGTCGGTCTGTTACCGATACCAGAAACGCCAGTGCCTCTGCTATAACATCCAGACGCTGCTTCTGGGTATCAGTCTGGAAGTTCTCATTCTCAAGATTTAGCACCAGGGCCATCGCAATTCGCCATGAAATAAAGGCCATGGTATTGGCTTTTTCTTCAACACTGACCTGGCGCTCTTTATTATGCCATTTAGTTCTCATTCTCATGGGACTGCTCTCACACTCGATGTTTAAATACCCGTACTGTCTACGGGAGGATATCAGGGGCTGGATATTATACTATTTATGTACCGGATGTGCTGTATGTGGATTATTGCTGGACGCAAATAATCTATCCGGTTAAGGAATTATCTTCATCCATTAATGATATATTAGGTAATTATGTCTCAACTCATCCAGACGGTTCAACACAACTGCCATATATCCGATGCCCAGTATGCTGGTAACTATACCCTGTGTATTTACCTACTAAAAATGCGTGAATTCTATCGCTGGGAGAAACAGCTACCTTTTGTACAAAAGCTGCAAAATGACGATATTGGTCAGTGGCTTATGCAGAGAGAAGCGCTATGGGATGATATCGATGAGCAACCTCTTTCAAATCTGCTTATCGAAGGACAGCGCTACGATCTATATGATAATGAAACCATCAATCAGCAACTGCAGTCAGATAAACTCGTTTATAGCGGCGGTTATGGACTCTATGGAAAACCTGTTTTTTTCCTTGGAGAGCTCATTCATAAAGAGCAGCATGAGGACTTCACCTTATATATAGCCGGTAAGGAACTAGCCCGGGACCTTGCCGCTCCTCCCGGCATGGCCCAGGGAAAAACGGTATTTATACGTCGCGAATCACTGCGCCGTTTTATCTGGGAAAAATATGAAGAATCACACTGGCACAAACAGGAAAATCCGCTGTCACGTGCACTAGGCAGCTATGACTTCGCCAACAAGCCTGAAGACTCCCTGGAAAAAATGACGGATAACGAAGTCGACACTGTTCTACAGCATGAAATAGGCGAAATACAGGCAGGGAAACTGCTCGGTGAAATCTGGGAAGAAATGTTACTCAACCTGCCCCGTTCACAGGCTGAAATTATGGCTCGTGCAGTGCGCGATAATATCGCCGATATGCTTTCTACACTGCCTCGTCTGCTGGAAAAGGAAGAGCCTGCGCAATTACATTTCTACTTCGCCAATATCAGCAGCATGCGCAAACTGATGTTTCCAGGACTTCAGCAAGCCTATTCCGACTGGTTAGAAAATAAAAATACACAGCACCTGAAGGCATTAACCAGCGAAGCCAGCGAACACTGGATAGAGATTGCCTTACAGATGATCTCACTATACAAACAGCATGGTGAAAAAGCACACACACATATGGAAGCCTTGATCAATAGCAACACGCTGTAGATTCAACGGTATACTATACACATCACTCAACTCGTATAAAGCAGCCTATGTACCACGACTCTACACAACGCAAGCCCCTGACTAATTTCAAGGAGGTAAAGCCCAATAGCTTTATCTACATCAATGAGAACGCCCTTCCCAAAGACATCTGCCGAGAAATGATCAGGCGCTTTGAAAGTGACAAGGAAGCACAATACCGGGGACGTATAGGCCAGGACTTCAAGGAAGATCCAAATGTAAAACAGTCGACTGATCTGGCTATTAGTGCCCACGATCACTGGAAAGACATATCACAGGAACTTTTTCGCTCACTCGGTCTATCTCTGCGCGAATTTTCCGATGCCTTTCCCTTTTTCAAGGGCCGCTTTAAAGATGTTGGCTACAATATGCAGCGCACTGATGAAGGCGAATACTACAACTGGCATATTGATGGTGGCAGCCATGAATTTGCCGACCGCCAGCTGGTGGCATTATGGTATTTAAATGATGTTGAAGGCCCCGGAGGCGCAACTGAATTTATGTACCAGGATGTAGCAGTACAACCTAAAGAAGGAGCACTGGTCTTATTCCCTCCGTTCTGGACACATGAGCATCGCAACTCACAGTTACAGAAAGGCGTTAAGTATGTAGCAACCACCTGGGTCTCGTTTGCCTGATATCATCAGGCTTCCAAAGACGAAAATCAGAATACACCATAGAAATGACACTTTTAGCCCACATACTGCACTAATCATTTCTATGAAAAATTCAGCAACTTGAACCGTTAACCAAAACAAATTAACAGAATAATAAATTTATTATCCATTAATTAATAATACTCTGCTCTCAACTTCATTTAGAGAGCTCAATATACGCAAGTCATATATATCGGTATGAGCTTTAATTTTTCAATATTATGAATATATTGATAGTTTTTAGTCCTATAATACTCGTAATCAGTGAAATCAATCCTGGCTTTTACGGAATAACAGAATGCAAACACAAAGCAGTGATCTAAACAAAATATATGAGGTTATGCAGTCCTTAGCTATAAATTCATCTGCTGCTGATTTCGATGATTTTATTCGTATCTCCGTAAAAAACCTTGCGCTATTATACGGTTGCAAGTTTGCTTTTGTGGGTGAATTACAGCCATGCAAAAAAAAAGTTCGTACACTGGCAGTATGGGCTGGCAACGAATTTGCAGAAAATTTTGAGTATGAACTTGAGGGCACCCCCTGCCAGGACGTGCTCGAGCATAAAAAACAGCTAATTCCTCGCGATGCCTCAAAAATATACTCTACTGATAAAATGCTGGTAGATATGGGTATAGACAGTTATTTTGGTGCACCATTGATAGCTAAAGACCAGCAGGTGACTGGAATTGTATCTGTAATGAATACTGAGCCACTACAACCAGATGAATTAACCGAGCCTGTTCTAGGCGCCTATTCAACTCGACTTTCTGTTGAACTTGAAAGCAAACATAATGAAGAGCAGCTAGCCTTATATCGTGACAAGCTTGAAGCTCTGGTCAATAAACGCACAAAACAATTAGAGCTTGCTCATAAAGACCTGGTTCGCCAGGAACGACTCGCAACACTCGGTCAACTTATCGCCACAGTAAGCCATGAACTACGCAATCCACTGGGTACAATACGAAGTTCTGTATATACCGTCAGCCAGAATCTAGCCAGCAAGGATAAGGCCACTGATAAAGTACTAGAGCGTATTCAAAGAAATATTAGCCGTGCGGATAATATAATTAATGAATTACTAGATTTTACCAGAACAAAAGAACCCAATTTTAAAAAACATGACTTTATTGCATGGCTGGAAAAATGTATTAATGAGCTTGAAATTCCAGACAATATAAAGCTTGACGTAAAACTCGAAGGAGATTGTCACATTAAGTTTGATGAAAACCTTATGCATCGAGTTTTATTAAATTTATTTGACAACGCATGTCAGGCAATGGAATCTGGTGGTAAATTAAGCATCGAAACCAGAATTTCACCAGACAGGCTTATATTCATAATTGCAGATACTGGATGTGGAATTGAAGCTGAAATAATGAATTATATATTTGAACCCTTATACAGTACTAAAGGATTTGGGGTAGGTATGGGACTATTTATCGTTAATAGAGTGATAAAACAACATAACGGCGAAATCACTATCAACAGTCAGCCTGGTGAGGGCACCCAGATAGAAGTCGATCTACCCAGAAGCCAGTAAGACATATACATAAAACATCCTGAAACTGATATATAGTTCATATTGATATAGTGACAAACTAGTAAAAAGCATACTAGAAACCTTAGAACTCAAACAGCTAATAGACATCATCAACATGATTATAAAAACATCCAGATTCACTGATTCTGATAGCAGCACTGAAAAGCTAATTCGTTTAAAACGCATTATTATCGTTGATGATGACGATGACTTTGCTGAGTCGATCTCAGAAATATTAGAAAGCAAAAAATACCTGATAAAAACAACCAACAATAAAGATGAAGCAATTGAGATTAATCGCGAATTCAAAGCCGACATTGCTATCCTGGATATAAAACTGGGTCAGAATAATGGTGTAGAGCTTATCTCTCATCTCAGGGAATCAAACCCATCAATACTGTGCATTATGCTCACCGGTTACGCCAACATTGAAACAGCAATAAGCGCCTTACGCGAAGGTGCTTATGATTACCTGACCAAACCAGTTCACCCAGAACACCTGCTCTCAAAAATTCAACGCGGTTTCGAAAAAATTGAACTGGAAAACCACAAAACTTCATCTATTGAAGCGCTAAGAACAAGTGAAGAACGTCACCGCAGAATAATAAACAATATGGTGGAAGGTGTAATAACACTGGAGGAAAGTGGTAAAATCATCAGTTTCAATATTGCCGCTGAGGGAATTTTTAATTGTAGTGCAGTTAATACTATAGGTGAAAACATAAACACACTGCTCTACCTTGAAAACGATAACGACAATAATTTTATAAAACACTACATAACAAAACCAGGCTCAAAACCTGTTATTCATGAAATAAACGCTCGCCGTAATCATAAGCAGTCATTTCCTCTAAGGTTTTCAATCTCTGAACTGCCACTATCTAATTCAAATACCAGACAACTAATTTTTTCCTGTACTGATATTACACAGCATAAAATGAATGAAGATATATTACGTCAAAGCGAGAAAATGAAAGCCTTAGGCATACTTACTGGTGGAATAGCTCATGATTATAACAATATGTTAGGAATCATAAATGGATATGCTGAGTTACTGGAAGATGCGCTAAAAGACCAGCCAGCACTCCGGAAGTATGCAGAAGAAATTTACCACGCAGGTCAACGCAGTGCGCGCCTGACACAAAGACTACTAGCCTTTTCAAAGCAAAAACCACAGGAAGAAAGTATTCTTGATTTAAATACACTCTTGCTCGACCAGCAAAGCCTGTTAGAAAAAATACTCACCGCTCGTATTACGCTTGTATATAATTTATGCACTCATTTATGGCCGGTTTGGCTAGATAGCAACGATCTGGAAGATGTTATTCTCAACATAATCATTAATGCAATGCATTCTATCCATGATCGTGGACAAATAACCATTGTGACTAATAATAAACAACTAGACACCTTTGATGCTAAAGCAATAGACTTACCTCCAGGTGATTATGTCACATTTTCCATTTCTGATACCGGTTGCGGCATAGACACAGAGAATAAGGAAAGGATATTTGATCCCTTTTTTAGCACAAAAGGTGAAATGGGAACAGGGCTTGGACTTAGTCAGGTTTACGGTTTTGTCAGCCGTAGCCAGGGCAAAATCATAGTGAATTCAGAAGTAAATAAAGGCTCGGAGTTTGTGCTTTATTTTCCTCGACATCTAAACAGCTAAATTTAGCTATCATAGAATATTTTCTGTAAATGATTAATTTTATATTACGTCAACCCATATCTGAAATTGATTTTGAAAAATATTTCGAACTTCGGTGGCGCATACTCCGCAAACCCTGGAATCAACTACCTGGCAGTGAAAAGGATGATGACGAAGACTCATCCTATCATGTAATGGCCCTGCATATGGACACTGTTATCGGTGTCGCACGCTTACAATTCCCTCATCCCTCCCGGGCTCAACTTCGATATATGGCAGTGGATAACCAATATGAAGGCAATGGCATAGGTAGAGCCATCATTGAGCATATGGAAGAGTTTGCCAGGCAACAGGGGAGCAAATCAGTGTTTTTGCATGCGAGAGATAATGCAGTGGGATTTTACAAAAAACTAGGATATTCCATCAGCGAAAAAAGCTACCTGCTTTTTGATAGTATCCAGCATTACAAGATGAATAAAACTCTTTAAGCTGATTAGTACTAAATACTATTCCAACAGGCCTATATGATCAAAGCAGCTTACACATTCATTAATTAGTTGCATATACAACTATAATACTCTAAGCTACTCCCATGTTTGAACGATGCCTGTATTTCAATATCAATGCCCTTACCCGTAAAATCAATAAGTTATGGGAGCAGGCCTTTGCAGACCTGGATTTATCACCTTCTCATGCCTACCTGCTAAGACTGGTGTTAGCTTCACCCTCTATTACACAGAAAGAAATTGCCATTGAATTGAAACTTGAAAAATCTACGGTGACACGCTTTATTGATAATCTTCAGGATAAGGGCTATCTGAAACGTAATAAAACTGGCCGATTGCACATTATTACGCCGACGGCTAAAACCAGAAAACTCGAAACCAGGCTCAATCAGAAAGGTGATGAGCTTTATCAACAAATGCTTGACACTATTGGCCGTAGCACCCTGGTGAAACTGGTGGAAGATTTGAAAAAATCTGAAAAGAAACTGAATTAATATTTTTTTATCTATTAAGTTGTATATACAACTTAAGCGAATAGGAGAAAAAGATGAGCGTACCCTGCACAATAAATGGCTCCGAAAACATCAGAGACCAGACACCGGAAATAATCGCTGTTATAAACTTTTATAAGGCCTTTAATAATCAGGACCTGGAGCTTATGTCCATCAACTGGCATGATTCTATTCACGCAACCATGTCTAATCCTCTTGGCGGAATCAAACATGGATGGAATGAAATTAAATCAGTATACGAAAAGATATTTTATGGACAGGCAAAAGTATTTGTCGAGTTTAATGATTTTGAATTAACAGAATCAGCTGAAATGTTCTGCATCACCGGACGTGAATGCGGCCACCTCATAACTGAAAATACAACACTGCAATTACATATTCGCACTTCCAGGATATTTATCCTGAATGATACTAACTGGAAGCAGATTCATCATCATGGCTCTATTGATAATCCCGGCTTACTAGCCGATTACCAGAGAATCATCTTAAATTCACATAATGGACAATAACATGCAAAAATTAACAAATGAACAGTACTGGCTAGTGTTAACTATATTCATGACATCATTATTCTGCGTACCCTATATTATAAACCGCATGCTTGAGCAGGGAATTCTTAATGCATTCTGGGATCGATCTGCAAACACTGAGACAAGCAAGCCATGGGCTAATAGAATGATATCAGCTCATTACAATGCAGTGGAAAACCTGATTATATTCGCACCACTGGTTATTCTGGTTGAGTTAGATAATTTGAGTATATATAAACACCGAAATAGCCTGTATGATTTACTTTATTGCAAGAATGACTCATTTTATTGTTTACAGCCTTGCCATTCCTTCGTGTCATCAGCTTTTTAATCGGATTTTTTGCACAATTAAGCCTCATACTTACCTTGTCAGGAGCTATTTAATATACTCAGGCAAGTGCGCTTAGCGCAATAATGTACTCCTAAAGCGCTATACATCTGACTTACTCACTCATTTGGGTCATTTACATACCCTGACATACTGCTATCATGTAGCATCTATATATCATTAAAATCAACATTTTATAGATATACATCGCCCCTTGTATTCTTGAGAATACAGACATTCATGGATGGATGGGCATTTCGCAGCACGCATATGCAGGCTGTTTAAATGTAAAAATGTACAATTTTTTGTATTGTATTAACAAGGGCGATTGCATTGAATCCAACTATCACAGAACACCAGTCCGTCGATTATTCCGACGATACAGATAAGCAGAATAACAGACTGCTGCATCTGGAAAAAAACATACTCGAGGCTGTCGCCCTTAATAAAGACCCACAGGTTATTCTCGATGACCTTTGTCGTGCCGCTGAATCCATTGTCGACAGCTCGGTTGCATCAATTATGCTGTTTAATGATAGCCGGGAATCACTACACGTCAGATCTGCACCTAATATACCCGATACGATCATTGATCAGCTCAATGGCCTGGTTCCCGGGAAGTTTGCTGGTTCCTGCGGCAATGCAGTATATTGCTGCGAACCTGTCTATGTTGAAAATACCCTGACGGATGATCGCTGGAACGACCTTAAACCCTTTGCGATTGAAAATAGTATCAACGCCTGCTGGTCACACCCGATAAAAACACGCGACAACCTGGTCATCGGCTCATTTGCTATCTCGAGCTTTGAATCCCGCCCACCCAGCGAGTTCCAGCAACGCCTGCTCAGTATTGCCGCCAATATTAGCGGCATCGTAATACAACGCGAAGAACAGGAACAGGCTCTCTGGGATCTCGCACATCGCGACCTGGTAACCGGAATTCCCAATCGTATCTTCCTCAACCAGCGCCTGGAACATGCAATAGATGGTGCTTCACGCAAACAAACTCGACTGGCCCTGTTTTTTATTGATCTCGATAAATTTAAGAACATTAACGACACCCACGGTCACAAGACTGGTGACCAGGTACTCATCGAAACAGCAAAACGCATAAATACGTGCATTCGTAGTAATGACACCCTGTCTCGATACGGTGGCGATGAGTTCGTTTTGCTAGTAGAAAACCTGTCTGAATCCCACGATGTAGGACTGGTGGCGGATAAAATCCTAAAAACATTAGCCGAGCCGATGTTTATTAATGACGTTAAGCTAAAAGTTACCCCCAGCATTGGAATTAGTCTCTACCCTGATGACGGAAATGAAGCCGAAGCACTCGTTAATCATGCTGATACTGCCATGTACCAGGCCAAATCCAATGGCCGAAATACGTATATGTGTTATGAACCTTCACTTACCCGGGCAATACAGCACCGACACAAGGTCGAGTCTGAATTGAAGCGCGCACTGAAAAATAATGAACTGGTTTTACACTATCAGCCACAATGCTTTAAACATCATCAACAAAGCGTTTCTGTGGAAGCGCTGGTGCGCTGGCAACACCCCGACATGGGCCTGGTTTACCCGGATTATTTCATCCAGGTTGCTGAACAGTCCGGTTTAATCAAACAGCTCGGTGAATGGGTTATACGCATGGCATGCAAACAGGGAAAGCAATGGCTGGATGACGGTATTACACTGAATAAAATTGCAATTAATATATCAGCCATGCAAATTACCCGTGGTTGTTATGATGTGATCAGGCTAGCTCTGGAAGAAAGCGGCTTACCTCCACGGCATCTCGAAATAGAAATTACCGAGAGCTCAATGGTACAGCAAAGTAGTGAAGTAATTGAAGAGCTGCAATTAATGCAGAATGCTGGAATTTCTATAGCACTGGATGATTTTGGTACGGGTTATTCATCCTTAAGCCAGCTACAGTTATTACCTATTAACAAGCTAAAAATAGACCGCAGTTTCGTTGCTCAAATTCCCGGCAAACAGAGTAATGAAATTATTACACGTACCATTATTGCGATGGGCAGAAGCCTCGGACTGAGTGTGCTTGCTGAAGGCGTAGAAACCACCGAACAGGTTGATTTTTTACTGCAGGAAGGCTGCGATGCATTCCAGGGATATCTGTATTCTAAACCCTTATCTGTCTCTGACCTGGAATCAAAAGTACAGGCTAAGACGCTTTTAAGTTATAACTAACGATACTTACAGACTTTATAACAAAGCCCCGATTTTCACTGCATACTCTTTAATAGCCTGTTCTGCCGGGTAATCATCACCACACATTTGCAGGTACATCTGCCACTCTGCAAATGCAGTCGCAAGATCCGCATCACAACCATGGCAGCCCAGCACAGAAATCACCGCATCCCCGACTTTCCAGGGTCCCTCTCCTTTATATTCCCCTTCAATTAGATGCGTCAGGTTTTCAGGCTGCTGATGCCAGAACAACTCAAAATAAAGGAGCCCTCGCGGATGCCTGAAATACTCCGCCATAATATGCGTCTCGCCATTGGCTAAACGAATTATCAATGGCGACTTCATTGAAAACAGATCGGCCATATATCTTTACTCTAGACAGTCACACCTAGAACAAAAAGTCGATTTCATCGATTTCATAATCTGAATTAATTGTCACCATCTTTACTTCAGGCATCTTGCTAAGAATATATGCAGACATCAGGTACACCATACGAATATTTTCCTGATGCATCGCATTAACGATTTTATTAGCAGCCACCTGGCAACGCTGCTCATCTGATGGATCATCAACCCAGTGTCGACCTAACTGAATCCCTTTATTAAATTCAAGATCAGTGTCACTGATAAACGCCTGTGCTTCCTGCATGATGCCATCAGACACTTCCAGTGTGAACGGTTCCTGATCAATGGTAATATTCAAATTCATAATTCTGGCTTCGCTATACATAATCTAACGGATAATTTTCGCGCTATTATAGCAGAGGCACCATTAATTAGACCTGACTCATTGTGAGATATTATGCTACTAGCAATCCCGGACGTACTAACAACTGAACAGATCAAACAGGTGCAATCACTGTTGCAGCAGGCACAGTTTATCGATGGCCGACTGAGTGCTGGTACAACCGCCAGAAAGGTGAAAAACAACCAGGAAGTTTCTGACCCGAAATTACAGAGCCAGTTAAATAATATTGTTATGAATGCGCTGTTCAATAATCCAATGTACCAGGCTGCTGTTCTACCCCATCGTCTGGCAACTCCCTTTTATGCTAAATACGAACCCGGCCAGACCTATGGCCAGCATGTGGATGACCCGGTAATGGGACCGATGCAGGGGCGCTATCGCACCGATGTTTCCACGACTATTTTTCTGAATGATCCCGAAGACTATGATGGCGGAGAGATAGTTATCCATAGCCAGCTGGGCGAGCAGAAAATCAAACTTGCTGCTGGCCATGCGATTACCTACCCTTCAGGCTCACTGCACCATGTTGCTGAAGTTACAAAAGGAACACGCCTGGTTGCTGTAACCTGGTCGCAGAGCATGGTGAGGGATGCTGAAAAGCGTGAATTACTCTATAACCTGCATAAAAGTCGAGAAGCCCTGCAGGCTAAATACCCGGACGATAAAGAGGTACTGAAGATTGATCATACCTATATCAACCTGATGCGGATGTGGACTGAGATCTAGCCTCAACTACCCTTCGCTCGGGGACAGAACTTCAGTTCTGTCCCCTGTTTTGACTCCACGAGAATGAATCAGGTAGCTATAGGGCTCTAATGCTCCTGGTGGTATCAACACAGGGGTCAGACCACCGCTTTCTGGTGCTCTGACCCCGGACAAAGTAGCCTGAAAGCGGGTATTATCAGTACTTCTCCAGCGGGGACAGACCGTTGCTTTTTACGCTCTGTCCCCATTGTTAACACCACCCAACTCAAAAGAAGCCCACAAAAAAGCCGGAACAAGTCCGGCTTTTTCAGTAGCTTTAAGCTTAAGAAGCAGTATCTTAGCGCTTAGAACCCTTATCAGCGTGAGCTGCATCAACGAGCTCCATGGCTTTTTCCATGTATGTTTCACGGTAGCCGTCCAGTACTGAACCAGATTCTGGAGTGAAGTAGTTCTTTGCATTGAAGCCGTTCTTGTGCTCGTCTTCGATGAATTTGTTCTGCATGTCGATCAGTTCTTTGATCAGTGCATTTCTATCAGCCATGGTATTACCCTCATGAATTCTTTAGTATGCGGCTATTCGCAATCGTGGAGCGAA
>JBFHVK010000060.1:0-11828 GCA_041589615.1 Gammaproteobacteria bacterium
CAGCAGTTATTGCCTATATGCGTCACGCAGGACGACAGCAGCACACGCTAAAGGAGGCATCAGCATGATCCTCACCCAGGTCCGTGATTATCTAAAACAGAAAGGACAGGCTCCTTTACGTGATATGGCACTGGAATTCGGTATGGACCAGGATGCACTCCGGCCCATTATCGAGCAGTGGATGAGCAAGGGAAAAGTTAAAAAGCTCCCACAGGGTACGGCCTGTGGTGGCGGCTGCAACAGCTGCTCCCCCGAAACCATCGAGCTTTATCAGTGGGTTGACAGCTAGTCGCCAGATATCAGTCCGCTTCTATTCGCACTCCCCATTTAAGTATTCTCTTTCATTCCGTTCCTGGCACTCGGCCCAATACAAATGCGAAACGATATTATTTTGCATATCTACATGAGAATTGTTTGCATTTACATTTAGATTATATATAATGACCCCACTTAAAAATTCAAATGCACAGAAAGTGTTTTTCTGGCGACAACATTCGGAGATTAACGAGAATGCGTTTACACAAAACTTTAATTGGGGCCTCAATCGCAGCGACACTGGCTGGCACTTCATCTACCAGCTTTGCTGGAGCCGGAGCCGGTGAAGCCGGTGCTGTATCTATTGGTGGCTATGGTGAACTTCACTACAACAACCTGAGTTCTGACGTGAAGGACGATGACAAAAAAGAAATCGACTTCCATCGCTTTGTACTGGAATTTGGTTATGACTTCACTGACAAAATTCGCTTCTTCTCCGAAGTTGAGCTTGAGCACGCACTGGCAAAAGACGGCGGCAGCTGTAAAGTCAGTGACGCTAATGATGACAATATCGTTAATGTTGATGAAGTATCATGCCCCTCAAAAGGCCCTGGCGAAGTGGAACTGGAACAGGCTTATGTTGAAATCGACCTAAGCGACAGCTCAAGCGTAAAAGCCGGTGTATTCCTTATTCCTGTTGGCCTGCTCAACGAAACCCACGAACCCCCCGGATTTTACGGTGTAGAACGCAACCCTATTGAAAAGAATATTATTCCTACGACATGGTGGGAAGGTGGTGCGATGTATTCTGCCTATACAGAAAGTGGCATCAGCTATGACCTTGCGATCCACTCAGGCCTGAATAACGCCGACGGCAAAATTCGCAGCGGTCGCCAGAAAGTCGCATCAGCAGCTGGTGATAACCTGGCCTATACAGCACGTGTAAAATACACAGGTACGCCTGGTCTGGAAGTAGCCGGTACTGTTCAGTACCAGACGGATATGTCTCAGGGCACTGCAGCTGATGCAGTAAGTGCTACGCTGCTAGAAGCCCATGCTAAATACAGCACCGGTGCACTGACTTTAACAGCACTGTATGCGACATGGGATGTAGATATCGACACTAGCGCTAAAACACAGGACGGTAGCATTGTTGAAGCTTCTTATAAGGTTAACAGCAACTGGGGTGTGTTCGCTCGCCAGAACAACTGGAGCAATGATGACGGCCAGACAGACGCAGCACAGACAGATGTTGGCTTTAACTACTGGCCACATGAAGACGTTGTATTCAAGTTTGATTACCAGATGCAGAATGATGATGCCGGCGATTACGATGGATTCAATCTGGGTGTAGGTTACCAGTTCTAGTCAAGACTCCTGGTGTGTAGTTTGGTCACTACACAAACTTGCTGGAACCCTGGGAGGCACATTATTGTGTCTCCCTTTTCTGCATTTCAGCTGGTAAGAATTCTGCAGCATTAATGAAAAACAACTGATATGATTCGCCTCATGATTCGATGTATCACCCCTTCACACATACTTTTGACCGCACTGTTACTGGTCTCCGGTCTGCTGCATGCCAAAGGCACCTACATGCAGCCGGATGATTTTATCAGCCAGGCCTTCGAACAGATCCCTGATCCTCAGGTTATCTGGATAAAAGGTGAATTACGTGAACAGATAGAGAATATACTGCAACATAAATACAGTGCTAAGCGCGTACGTTACTGGAAGAAAAATAGCCGCAGTGTGTGGATACTGGAAGAGATCGGCAAGAAAAAGCCTATCACTGTCGGCATCATAATAGACGAGCAGAAAATCACACAGCTTAAAGTACTGGTGTTTCGTGAAACCCGTGGCTGGGAAGTTCGCTACCCATTTTTTACCGAACAGTTCAAGCAGCTTTTCCTGACTGAAGAGAATCAACTTAGCAAACCCATCGATGGAATTTCTGGCGCAACTCTCTCGGTTCGCGCACTGGATAAACTGGCAAGAATTGCACTGCTACTGGACAGGAAGACAGAAACTCCATGAGTCGTCGTAAAAAACCATTTCCCTTTTTCCTCTGGCACAGGCGTATTGGCCTGCTTGCAATGATTCTGGTTTTTATTCTTTCTGTAACCGGCATTATGCTTAACCATACCGAAGGCTTGAAGCTGGATGAAATTACTGTTGAATCGGATTTAATACTCGACTGGTATGATATTAATCCGGATGGAAAGCCTATCAGTTATGCTTCCAACCAGCTCTGGGTAAGCCAGTGGAATCACCAGCTTTTTTTTAACGGGAAAAACATTTACAGTCATGACGAACAACTCAGGGGGTTCGCACAACTGGATAATATTATTGCCATTGCACTCCAGCACAATGTATTACTGCTTGATGAGGATGGTGAAATTATTGAACTGATTTCACTGGGCATAGATTCAGATATTGCACGTATCGGCATCTCAAATAATCGCATTGCTCTGCTCGACAATTTGAATAACTATTATCTATCCGATAAAGAGTTAAGCCAGTGGAAGCCTGAACCACCCTTAGCTACCGAATGGTCACAAAGTACTAATTTAACGAATGATCAATTAACACAGCTAAAACATTCTTTTCGAGGACAGGGACTAAACCTGGAACGCGTTATTCTTGATCTTCATTCTGGTCGAATTTTTAATGCGTCCTGGGGGATCTATATTATGGATGCCAGTGCTATCCTGATGATTTTCCTCGGTATCAGTGGCTTATGGGTATGGTGGTCAAGAAAACTTAAATTACGTAGCAAACGTCATTACCAGAAGCATCACTAATTTTTTCTGAATAAGCCTCTTCCACAAGCTACACTCCCTGTAATAAAGGTAGAAAACAGCCTGCGTATTGTGGGAAAAATTATGTCGATAGATACATTAAAGAAATGGGTATCCAGGCCTGTGAATAATATAGATGAATGGATGCTTGAGATTTTAAAAACAGGCTGCGAGCGATTCAACCTGGAAACGGGTATTATTAGTCATATAGATAAACAGAACTACATAATTAAACACACCTACTCTTCTCTCGGTGAAATTTTTCAACCGGGTGATAGCTTTGAACTTGAAAACACCTACTGTGAAGCCGTCTGCCGACAGAATAAAACAATCACCTATATCCAGGTCGGAAACATACCAGAAATGCGTTTACATCCGGTGTATGTAGCAGTACAACTGGAGTCCTACATAGGCAGCCCAATTTTTGACCTTGAGAATAAGGTCATAGGCACAATTAACTTTTCCAGTCATGAAGTACGACCTTCACATTTCACAGAAGAAGAAATTCAAGATATTGAGATGATGGCAAAACGTATATCTGAAATCATCAACTCACTGTAGCCAGTCCCTGATCTAACCACCAATCAGGTCTGTCGAACAGTGTCATCATCTGGCCATGCATTGATGACTGCCTGAATTAACGTTGCTAGTGGTATCGCAAAAAAGACACCCCATACACCCCACAGCCCACCGAATACCAGCACCGCAATAATAATGGCTGCCGGATGCATATTCACCACTTCTGAAAAAAGCAAAGGCACCAGCACATTACCATCCAGGAACTGTATGATTCCATATATGCCAATAATATAGAAAAACTCGTTACTCAGCCCAAACTGAAAATAAGCAATCAATGCAACCGGGATAGTCACTGCAATCGCACCCACATAGGGAATAATCACAGATAGGCCAACAAACAGGCTAAGTAGTGCAGCATACTGTAGCCCGAAAATTTTCAACGGAATAAAAGTAGCAATACCCACGATAGCTACTTCAAGCAATTTACCACGGATATAACTGCCTATTTTCACATCCACATCTTTCCAGACCATGGTAGCAAGACCATCCTGCCTGGGCAGAAAACGCTTCATCCAGTTAATAATTTGTTCCTTGTCCTTAAGGAAGAAAAATACCAGCAGAGGCACAACCACCATATACACAAGCAGAGTGAACAGGTTTAATACTGAGGATAAAGAGCGTGACAAAACAGCCTGGCCCAGTGATGCCAGCTCGGTATTGATACTGGTAACAATATCCTGAATCTGCTTCTCTGAAATAAAGGGATAATTTTGCGGTAGACTCAGGAGCAATACCTGGCCTTTTTGTAACATTTTGGGAACTTCAATAAAAAACTGGCTGAGCTGTTTGGAAATTAACGGTGACAAACCTAGCATAAATATCAACACTAGAAGTGCGAAGCCGAGTACAACCAGGGTTACTGCAATAACATGGGGTATTTTCAAGCGGGTAAGCTTACAGACGATTCCTTCAAGCACATAAGCAATAATAATTGCCGCAATGACGGGCGTTAAAACGTTACCCATGAAAGCAATAATCAGGATACCGAAAAACAGCATCAGCGCAAGAATTACGGCCTGGGGATCAGAGAAGCGCCGCTTGTACCAGTCTCGTAAAACGCCTATCACTCCTGATCACCCATTAATTCATTAAATTTAGCTTCAAATAATGTTTCAAGCTCATCGATGATATCCATTGCCGGCCGGCCCTGCATCATGTGCTGCATCATGAAATCCGATGTTTCGTGTAACAGTGCTTTCTGTGACAACATGGGGTAATTTTGCTTGAGTCGTTTAATCGCGGCAACCACACTTTCTTCATCCGGGCGAGGTATGCCCAAAGGTTCGGAAATCTTTTCTGCTGGCTCTGGTGCACGAGACCGGAGAAACTCAGCAAACTCATACAGCGTCTGCTGATCTTTTTCAGGCAAATATTCAAATATTTCTGTTAATGCTTTTATGCTCGGCCGCACCGCACACTCCTGAATAATCTGTTTCAGTACTTAATTGTAGCCATAGGCCACAGGCATTGTAAACGACACGTTACTACCATTGTACCGAAGCCCTGACTGTGACCTTTTAAATACCTGAGCAGAATTAGTCCGGATGTGTTTCGCAGTACTGCTTGGCGAACTCCAGCAGCTCTTCCATAGCACGCGCCTTGAATTTATGACGCTGATGGACAAACGAGAAGGGTCTTTCCAATGGAGGATCAAGGGGAATAGCCGCCAGTGTATTAAGCTTGATTTCCTTATGCACTGTTGAATGCGACATGATTGATATACCCATACCTGCTTCTACTGCGCCTTTGATTGCTTCAGGGCTTCCAAGCTCAAGGCACACGGTAGGCTCTTCATTCACACCCAGCTTATGCAGGTATTCACTGATGACTTCACGCGTACCCGAACCCTCTTCTCGACAGATAAATGGGTAATTTATTAACTGCTGCGGCGTAAGCGCACTGAAACTTGCCAGTGGGTGAGCTGGAGGCATGATAGCAACCAGCTGATCCATACGACAAACATCAACCTGCAGGTTTTTATTACTTACAGAGGCCTCGACAATACCCAGGTCAATAATATTGTTCTCAACCATGGAAACAATACCATCGGTGTTGGATACCTTGAGGCGGATATTTACATCGGGATTTTTATTTTTGAAGTCACCCAGCAGGAATGGCAACATATATTCAGCAATCGTAGTACTGGCTCCCAGCGTTACGATACCACTGACATCCCCCGTCATTTCGCGAATTGAATGCTCCATTTCATCATAGAGCTCAAAAATACGATCTGCAAAGCCATACACCCGTTGCCCTGCTTCAGTCAGGCTGACTCGATTGTGTGTACGATCAAACAGGCGTGTATTGAAATACTCTTCCAGCTGGCGTATCTGAAACGTCACCGCTGGCTGGGTCATATGCAGTGCATCTGCTGCCTTGGTAAAATTCAGCAGCTTGGCTACTGTATGGAACACTTTTAATCTTCTATCTGCCATAACATTTGCTTATACGTGCCCTAAAGATGCCCAATACTACCAAGCAACAGTGTATATGCAAACATTATGTTGCTATATATTGAGTGAATCACGAAATAAACCCGGATTGGCGTGCATATTTTGACTAATTTACTATAAAATCAATGGATAACAACGAAAATAGCGACTCATTCTTATGACCAGAATAAACACTAAAACCCCTGCCAGACTCATACTTATATGCCTGGCATCAGTATTCAGCTATAGCGCGCACAGTAATGTTTACAAATGGGTCGATGAACAGGGTAACGTACACTATGGACAGCAACGCCCGAGCAATGCACAGGTAGAAAAGCTCGATGTAGAGCGTCATGCACCCCAGGACACCTCATCATACAAACGTCCTGGCCAGAATAAGAAAGCCACGGATGAAGGCAAAAAAGACGAAACTGATGCTGATGCGAAAGAAAAGAAAGATAAGAAACCAGAAACCGCAGCCGAAAAAAAGCGCCGCAAAGCTGCTTGTGCACAGGCACGACAGCAATTAGCGACAATGCAATCTATCGGCAGAATTCGCAGCAAGGATAAGGATGGTAATACAGCCTATCTGTCTCAGCAGCAGAAAGAAGCCCGTATCAAGAAAATAAGAGAATCTATCAGCAAGCAATGTAAATAATCGATATGCCATTATTAAACCTCACGACTAACATTAAAATACCCGAGAAACAGTCTTTTCTTGAGATGTCTTCATTGACAATCGCTAATATACTTGGCAAGCCAGAATCCTATGTCATGATTCATGTTGAAGATGAAGCCAGCATAATATTCTCTGGTACACATCAACCCTGTGCATTACTACAGCTGAAGAGCCTGGGCCTGCCGGAAAACTCAACTGCGGATCTTTCGAGTAGACTCTGTGACTTTATACACCAGCAGCTTGCAATAGACACATCACGTATTTATATCGAGTTTTATAATCCCGAACGTCATATGTGGGGCTGGGATAAACGAACTTTTTAAACTGCCCAGAGCAGTGCATAATCGTAAAATAGTGACTCAACAGAAACAAAAACAGGGAGCTCTGTTTCACAGTGGTGCATCTTAACTATTGTTAACTCGTTACTCCGCTCTAAACTAGTGCACCACTCGCTCCTGAACCAGATCCAACATCCATAATAAATTCAATATCTTATAGTCAAAAATAGATACTGGCACAGTAAGTGCATTTAATCTTCTAACCTCTTAGGTTCATCTTAGTTGATATTTGTGTGGGCAAAGGCGCCTTGTTAACTGAAGCTTCGCTTCTGTTTCAAGGCGCCTTTTTTTTGGAATTTTTTATGGTTGCAGAAGCAATTAAAGTTGATGAGCAATTTTCACGCATGGCTTACGATATTATTATCGTCGGCACAGGCCCTGCTGGCATGCGAGCGGCTCAGGAATTAATCAAGCTCAATCAGCAGCTAAGTATTGCATTATTCGGCGACGAACCATGGCAGCCATATAATAGAGTTAAACTGTCATCTTTGCTTTCAGGGGAAATCCGCGAAGACGCCCTGTACAGTAATGATGACATCACTGAATCTCCACAGCTAACCACCTTTTATAATAATCGAATTACGAATATCGATCGCTATTCGAAAACTGTAACTGATTCCAGTAACAAACAGTATAGCTACAATAAACTCATTCTTGCTACTGGCTCTCATGCACGCATACCTTCAATTGAAGGGGTTGAGCTAAAAAATGTTTTTACCTTCAGGGATCTGAACGACACACAAAAATTGATGGGGAGAAGTGTTCGCACACGGAAGACGGTCATCATCGGTGGTGGTTTACTAGGCCTTGAAACTGCGCGTGCTATGCAGCGTTTCAATACAGAAGTTCATGTTATAGAACACAGCTTGTGGCTGATGTTTAATCAGCTCGACATTCGTGCTGGAAGTTATCTGAGTAGACATATCGAATCACTGGGCATTTTCGTTCATACCAACAGTCGAATAAAAAAGATTCTTGGTGATCGAGAAGTGACCGGTATTCAGCTGGATAACGAAACAGTTATTGATTGCGACACAGTTATAATTGCCGCAGGTATTATTCCAAATAATTCACTTGCCCTAGATGCCGGATTATCAATCGGCAAAGGCATACGTGTAGATGATCATCTGCAAACACGCGACCAGAATATTTTTGCAATTGGAGAATGTGCCGAACACAATGACCAGGTTTATGGTCTGGTTGCTCCAGGACTGGAACAGGCAGCGGTACTTGCACATTATTTGAATGGTGAAAAAACGCAGTATATCGGTTCAACTACTGCAACCAATCTGAAAATACTTGATTACCCTGTATTTAGTGTAGGTGATACAGGTGCAGATGCTCGTAAACGAGATGAAGTAATATACCAGGATCATAAAAACGAAATTTATCGCAAAATCATTGTTATAAATGGTCGCATTCGAGGTGCAATAGGTATTGGAGAATGGCCAGGCGTTAATCGTTTTCAGGAAGCTGTAGAAAAAAAGAGGCGAGTATGGCCTTGGCAAATTGCCCGTTTCAGGGATGAAGGTATTCTATGGAATGACGCGGTTTCAGAAAATGTAATTGACTGGCCTGCCAGTGCGACTGTATGTAACTGCACCGGTGTTACTCGCGGACAGCTCGATGATGCAATGAAACGTGGAGCTTGCACGGTCATCGAAATAGCAAACGCCACGGGGGCATCAACAGTTTGTGGATCATGTAAAAACCTGGTATCAGATTTCATTGGTGGGAATGCGGCACCTGAGCCTGCCAAAGCATACAAACCATTACTGATAGCCTCTATCATAAGTTTCCTGGCAGCAGCCATATTGTTTTTGCTTCCCTCTCTGCCTTACGGGGAAACTGTACAGGGTGAGTTCAATATAGAATTCTTATGGCGTGACAGCCTGTTCAAGCAAATCAGTGGATTCACACTATTAGGAATATCCGTACTCATTTCTGTCATTTCATTACGTAAACGCTTCAGGAAAGCATTTACCTTATGGGATTTTTCCTACTGGCGAGCAGCTCATGTAGTCGTCGGCGCTTTGGCAGTCGTCATCTTACTTGCACATACCGGGTTTCGTATGGGTGACAACCTGAATTTATATCTAATGGTTGTTTTTAGCAGCCTTCTTCTCGTGGGATCAGTAGCGGGTGCGGTCATTGGCATGGAACATCTTTTACCTCGCAGGCTTGCAAAGCAGTTACGCAGCTATGCAGTCTGGTCGCACATAATATTACTCTGGCCTTTGCCAGCATTACTTGGGTTTCACATACTTAAAACGTATTACTTCTAAATATGAGCAAGACTAAAAACACAAAAATCTGGCTCGTATGGACTGGGTTAATGATCGCACTAATGAGTTATTTTACATACACCATGATTCAGGGCGAAGATAAAACTGTATTTATGCCAGGTGAGCTGACGGGTGGACACCACCAGATTGGTATCGCCTGTAATGCATGTCATGGCGAATCAT
Source organism: Gammaproteobacteria bacterium (assembly GCA_041589615.1). Lineage (GTDB taxonomy): Bacteria > Pseudomonadota > Gammaproteobacteria > SZUA-229 > SZUA-229 > SZUA-229. Next base: position 9,550 of record JBFHVK010000060.1, read on the forward strand.
TTACAGATGAGGATGAAATACAGAAAAAATGTGAGAGCTGCCACGGGGACCAACGAAAAAAACCGTTCGATTCACACCCACGTGCAAAATTCACTGACCCGCGAAATGCTGATCGTCTGGAAAATATCAATGCGCTTTACTGTGTAACCTGCCACACGGAACATCAGCCCGAAATTACAGACAGAACTGGAGTAAGCCAGCCAATCGATTTCTGTATTCATTGCCATGAAGATATAGCTGAAGAGCGCCCTAGTCATGAAGGTATGGAATTTAATACCTGTGCCAGTGCAGGTTGCCATAATTATCATAACAACCGTGCTCTCTACACCGACTTCCTTGTTAAGCATATGCATGAGCCGGAAATTCTTGATAAACCTCAGGTGGCGATGAAAGAATTTGGTAGCGTTCTTGAAGAGATCATGACTTACCCACACGATCGCTATCCACAAAAAGCACTCACACTAAATGATATGGATGCACCCTCTAAAGTGATGGTTAAAGCTGATGTGAATATTAAACATGACTGGGTTGATACCGCTCACGCACAATCTGGAGTTAACTGTACTGCATGCCATACGTTACCGACAGAAAATGACTCAGAACCTTTATGGACTGACAAGCCTGACGAAAAACATTGTGCACAATGTCATGATATTGAAGTTGCAAATTTCAAACAGGGTAAGCATGGCATGAGGCTGGCTCAGGGACTTCCACGGATGACACCATCTGAAGCACGACTACCTATGAATGAAGAGGCAGGACACAATAAACTGGGTTGCAATAGCTGCCATCAGGCACATGACTATAAACTGGCAACCGCATCTGTCGAGGCGTGCCTGGAATGTCACAACGACGAACATAGTACTAACTACACAAAATCATCGCATTATGAGTTATGGAAAAAAGAGCAATCTGGAGAACTTCCTCCGGGTAGTGGTGTTTCCTGTGCCACCTGTCATATGCCCCGCGTCTCGATGGATGTAAGTGACTGGTTACGACGCACTGTAGTTCAGCATAATCAGAATGCCACTCTAAAACCAAACGAAAAAATGATCCGCCCGGCCTGCATGAACTGTCATGGTCTCGGTTTCTCCATAGATGCATTAGCAGACAAAAATTTAATTGATAATAATTTTATCGGAAAACCATCCGTTCACATTGAAAGTATAGATCTAGCTGAAAAAGATTATTTACGGGCTCAGCAGGAGATACAGGAACACTGAATTCAACATCACCCCCCATAGATTTTGGGATATTAACCTAGGAGTTATTTTATGAAACTTTCAAAATTGGTAGCAGGTATGGGCATTGCCCTGAGCATTAGCACAGCATCTTCAGTTGCAATTGCAGAGAACATGGTTCCTGTAAAAGCAATGGCAGATGCATTACATCTTGTAATGGACTCTGATCGTACAATCTATACACGAAAAATCGTTAATCGCCTGGTAAAAAAGGACAAGGTTATAAAAGCGAGCGAGCATTTCGAAGATGACAAGGCACTGGTATTACCTGCCCAGATGTTCCGCTTTGGCGCAGAACTGGTACAAAAGCGTTCGGAAAAACTTCCGGATGTAAACTTCACCTACTCACTACAATCACTATGGCCCATAAACAAGCAGAATGCACCTAAAACAGATGCAGAGAAAGCAGGTCTTAAATTTGTGGCTGAGAACAAAGGCAAGAATTACTACACAGAAGAGACACTGGGAGGACAGAAATATTTCACAGCTGTTTATGCAGACACCGGCGTTGCACCTGTATGTGTTACATGCCACAACGATCACAAAGATACGCCAAAACGTGATTTCAAAATTGGTGACGTTATGGGTGGCGTAGTAATACGTATTCCCGTTGATGGCTAAATACAATGTTTTTTCAGCGCATTAATTTTTCAGCACTTTCTATTATGTTTTTTGGCATCCTGAGCATATCTTCTGCTGATGCTGAAACACAGTTTGTGGAATTTACAGATAGTAACCTGCAACAGGGAAGAACAATCTGGATTGAAAACTGCAAGGGATGCCATGCTTACGGCACGGCAGGTGCGCCTATCCCCATGATTGCTGAAGAATGGCAGGTGCGTGTTATCAAGCCGAGAAATATGCTGTATGATCACGCCATTAATGGCTTCTTCGGGCCAGATGACACAATGATGCCCGAACGTGGTGGCAATCCTGATCTCTCCGATCAGCAGGTGAAATCTGCGGTAGATTACATGCTCGCTCTTGCTAAACATTACATTACGCTGAAGAAAGATTAGCACTTCCTGCTGTTTTACA